>JBOFIW010000379.1:0-8287 GCA_051650365.1 Vibrio sp.
AAGCCGCCAACATTGCCACTATTACGGAAACTCAAGCACTTACGTCAGTCAAGGAAACTATTATGAAAAGCACCATTACAGTAAAAGATATGATGAACACTCAACCTGTCACTCTCAGCGTTGATATGACAACTCCAGCCGCGATCGACACTCTACTCGACCACCATTTATCTGCAGCTCCGGTAGTTGATGTTCAAGGCCGCTTAGTTGGTGTGCTCTCAGCCCATGACATCATGGTTGACCTGTGGTGCCAAGATTATCTACCAAGTAAGGAACAGAAAGTGGTAGATCTCATGTCGCGCGACGTTATTGCCATTGATATCAACGATAAGCTGGTTGATGTAACAGAGTTCTTCTGTATTGATAAAGAACAACTTTTCCCAACCACTAGCATGGGGATCGCTACTCGTTTCAGTGCTCTCTCGCTGGAAGAACGCGCAAAAAGCATGAAAGTAAACAAGCCACAGATGCTGCCTGTACTACAAAATGGTCAGTTTGTCGGTGTTCTAGAGCGGAACCATGTGCTTGAAGCGTTACGCCCTGTTTATGGTGAGCGAGTTCATATGATTAAAGAGAAAGAATTGGCACGAGCCTAACCTCTCCCTCATTTTGGTTAGGAAATAAGTCGCTTAACCAAAAACAAGCCCCCTAGCATACTAGGGGGCTTTTTTGCTCAACTCACCTGAGCCAGTCAATGAGTTGGTATTCAGAATAGAACAGGTTACTTTTGAACACCTTCAACATGAAGTTCCATATCAACATAGCTTGAAGCACCCATCACTTGGATACCAAAATCTTTCAGTTCTATGCGAGTCGTTCCCATAAAGCCAGCACGTTGACCACCCCATGGGTCTTGCCCTGCACCAATAAATTCCGCATTAATCACGATGGGCTTGGTTTGACCATGCAGAGTTAAATCGCCTTTCACTTCTAGCTGACCATTGCCTTTATCAGCCACTTCCGTACTCTTGAACGTAGCTGTTGAATATTTAGAAGCATCAATAAAATCTGAACTGCGAATGTGCTTATCACGCTCAGCGTGGTTTGAATCCAAGCTACGAGTGTCGACATTCACCATCACGCTCGAAGCGGCAATGTTGGCAGGATCAAAAGAAAATTCACCATCAAATTTATTGAATCGTCCTTTGATATAGCTGTAACCCAAATGGTTTACTTTGAAGTTGATTGAAGCATGAGCGCCATTGGTATCAATCACATAATCAGCCGCATTGGCTGCGAATGGAATTGACATGATCGCAGCAAGACCAACTGCCATTAGTGTTTTTTTCATTTTGATGCTCCTGTCAGCATTTTACGTAGTGTGTTATCGCGATGAATAAAGTGATGTTTGAGTGCAGCGGCAGCATGCAGTGCCGCCAGTAAAATTAATCCCCAAGCCGTATAGAAATGAACTTCCCCCGCTATATCCGCTTGGTTTTCAAAAAACGCGCCCATCCCCGGAACAGTAAACCAGTTAAACACGTCAATACCTCGGCCATCTTCTGTTGAAATAAGATAACCAGAGACAAAAAGTACAAAGAGCCCCACATACATCAAATGATGCACACTCTTCGCCGCTAGTATTTCCCAACGCGCGCCTTCCATCTTCGGTGATGCGGTCAACAACTTCCACACAAGACGAAAAGCCGTAAGCGCAATCAATAAGATCCCTACAGACTTATGCCAATGGGGAGCGGTACGATACCATTCACTGTAATAAGAGAGATCGACCATCCAAGTCCCGACAGCAAACATGCCAATCACGACCAAGGCGGACACCCAATGGATGCAGCGTGCTACTAAGTTATAGTGTTGGTTGTTTAAGCCATTCATTACATTATTACTCATATAAAAAATCAGTTACGTACATGTAGCCTATTCGTTAACTTTTATTCAGAAAAGAGTATTTCCCAATTTTTACGTTGCGCATAGACAAGCAGGCTGAAGGACTACATCAAAAATTTCGAATAAACTTTTCTATAATGATCGTTGAGGCTTGCCTGCTCTAGCCTCGGCGACAAATAGATATGAGTTATTTGATATATCTAAAACTTTCACCACGTTGTAACAAAATATAAATGACGATGAATAATTCGAAGTACGCCCTGCGAGTTAGCCTTTTCAATAGAAAAGCGCTAGAGATCAAGAAGTCACCGTTTATTGGTAGTGACAAAATGTAACTGTGATAACCTTACTTCGTTTTTATAAGGGAGAACAACATCTTGTTACTGGATATCGTTACGCAAAGTGTCAATGAATTTCAGGTGGATTGCCTCAGATTATGTGAGAAAAACTACCCTACTATTCATAACCAAGGAATGAGTGAACACCATTTAGGTTTGGCATTTGCAAGACGACTTGCTCGTACATTGAGTGAATTCGGCCACCCTTGCCAATACAGCCCCATCGAATCGATTTACCAACGTGATCTCCCCCACCATTTTCGGGTTACTAGTGACGTGGGAACGGTTTGGATCTTAACTCATCATTTAATCAGTGCAGGTAAAGCATGCCGAGCAAAGTTAATGCGAGATATCACTCAGTGGAAACAAGAATACGCTTATGCCATCCAACCCAATGATCTGCTTTTATTACTTAATGATCACTGGATGAGTCGTAGTCAGAAAAGTCGAGAATTGCTGCATTGGTGGACTGGCCAATTACCAGATGAAATAGATGAATACCATGCCCAAGGTATTGCACTGCAAAAAAGTGACTCCCAACTCACCCAAACCTTAGAGCATTACTACCAAATTAGCCCTTGTTTTATTAAATATGGGCACCCCCTTAAACGCTCCAAAAATCAGCAACTAGTACGTAAATATGTTCAACTTTACGCTGTTCTACAGTGGAATTAATCGTTTGCTCATGCATTTTACTCATCCATACATAATTACCAGTCATTCAAAATAGTGAAGCTGGTCGATTTTTATAAAACCTTTTTGCGTACAGCAAGCAAACTTATTCATTGAGCACCGCAATATTACTGATTAATGCATTTTCACCGAATATTTATGTGACCCCTATCATCCACAACTAAGGGTATGTAATTTAAGGTGATGTTCAAAAATCAGTCCTTCTAATCAAGACTGTTTAATACTTAATTTAGCGCAAAAAACAACGTCCATACTTCATGCTATCGTATGGCTTCCCATTTGACAGGTTGCACGTTTCACCAATAACATTGCGTACGTCAAAAGTAATATTTCTGGGAAACGTTGTGCTGTTTTCACCCTAGGATGCTTAATTTGTATGGTTCTGAATGATAAACAACAATTTCTCGACTGCATCCACTACGATGAGGATGGAGAATATTTTGCGAGATACAATAACCTTACGTTGCGCAGCGTTTTTCAGCCCATTTTCGATAAGCAACACCAAATCGTAGGTGCTGAAGCTTTAGTTCGGATTTTTACCCAGCAACATTCTCAAGTTAGACCCGATCTGTTTTTTCACTCAGATACTTTTTCCGACACCGATAAATTAAATGTTGAACGCCTTAGTCGAGCCATACACGTCCGCAACTTTAGCCTCTCCCCTTACCGTGAAACTCGCTTATTTCTTAATGTATTACCTGTCGCAGGCGAACAATTTGCTTATTGCGATATCAGCTCAACATTGCTTGCCACTCGGTTGGCAGAACTCAATATTCCTCATCATCGAGTTGTCATGGAATTGGTTGAAGTTGAATCCGGTAACGAAGAAATGCTGCAAGTCGCCACCGAAAAACTTGTTGCTAATGGGTTTCAAATTGCTATTGATGACTTTGGCTGTAAAGCATCAACTCCCGCACGAGTGGCGATGCTACGCCCGAACATCATAAAATTGGATAGACAGTTGTTGCTCGATTTCATGGCAGGCGATTGCTGCGGTTTACTTACTGGTCTACAGCTAGCAAACCATACAGGGGCGAGCACTGTTGTTGAAGGCATTGAAACTGCGGAACAACTGGCAGCAATGCAAAAACTGGGAATTCATATGTATCAAGGTTACTACCTCGCACTACCCGAAGGTATTGCTCAATCCACAAAGGTCGCTAACGCTAATTGATCCATGGCTCCTGAAACTTCTGTTTGACATCGTTTCAAAAGGGAGGTCGCAGCCTCCCTCCTCAACCCTCAATAGAGCATTACACCTTAAAACGACCAACCAACTTATCAAGATGTTCACACTGTATATTTAAGCTTTCACAGGCCGATTGTGCCTGACGAACCATGTCGACCATCTGTTTTGAGCTGTCTGCGATAGTTTGAATATTCAAATTCACCTCTGCACTAACCGCGCTTTGTTGCTCTGAAGCGGAGGCAATCTGTGTATTCATATCATTCATATACGTCATTGAGGTTTCAATATGCCGCAAAGACTGCTGCGTTTTATCAGCATTCTCAAGGGTTTTGTTACGGCTTTCAGCGCTGCGAGACATCACATCAACGGCTTGTCTTGCTCCTTGTTGCAGCTTTGAAATCATGGTTTGGATTTCACCGGTGCTGTCTTGAGTGCGGCTCGCCAGTGAGCGAACCTCGTCGGCTACCACGGCAAAGCCTCGCCCTTGTTCACCCGCGCGAGCGGCTTCGATGGCTGCGTTTAATGCTAGCAAATTGGTTTGCTCTGCAATTCCACGGATCACATCTAAAACTGAAGCAATATTATTCACTTCATGATCTAACTGATCAATCACCCTAGTGGCACTTTGAATTTCTGATGATAAATCTTCAATCGACTCAACTGTATGACGCACCGTTTGCTGCGTTTGTTCAACTTGTTGATCTGCCATCTGGCTTGATTGAGCAGCTTGGTTAGCACTGTTACTTACGGATTGACTGGTCACTTGCATTTCATTGACAGCCGCAGCAACAGTATCACTTTCTTGTTGCTGAACAGATGCAAATGCATTGATCTGTTGCGTTGATTTAAGGATGTGCTGCATATCTTCTCGTAAGCTCACCGTCACTCCAACAACTTCGGAAATGGTGTTATGAATTCGAGAAACAAAGTTATTAAAAGCAATCGACAATTGCCCTAGCTCATCATTGCTGTTGACATTAAGGCGACGAGATAAATCACCGTCACCTTGAGAAATATCGGCCATCGCACTCTCAATTTGTTTAATCGGCTTGGCGACAAAGCGCTGAATACTCCAATACGCAATTGTTACGCTGGCCAATACGGCACAAAGGCCGATGAGAAGTATAGTTTCGCTGAAAGCTTGGCTCTTGGAATACTCTTTATTGAGCAGAGCAAGCTCTTCATCAATCGCACTGCTGATTTTCTTTAGTTGTGCTCTCATTTCAACGAATTCATCGTGTGTTTCTTGTTGAGATGAAGCGTAATACTGGTGAGCCATCTCTGGTGATTTAAACAATGGCTCGTAGAGCTGAATCCAACGAGCAGTAATGTCTGTAAGCACTGTTAATTCAACTGCCATTGCTTTAGGTAGCATCCCATTATCAATCAGCACTTGTACTTTCTGCATACGCGGTACCGCTTTATAAGCGTTATCTTCAAATTCATCTGTATGGTAGCGAATTTCCTCATCGGTTGTAGAGAGCAATAATCCTTGAGCTGCGTTATTAGCTTGGTACAAATCACGATACGCATCTTCAAGGCTCATTACGACTGGGTAGATTTTACTATTGAGAGCATCTGCAATTTCACTTTGCTTGCGTGATTGCGAAAAATTCACCAACGAAACCAAGAGAAAGGTAATTAAAATAGATACAACGGGTAGAGTCAGTTTGTATTGAATCTTCATCATCATGTCCAACGTCAAAATGGAATGCTATTCTCTAAAACCAAATCGGATTATTCTTTGATGTATACAATAATTTGCACATTATTTATGAACTATTTGAGCCAATTTTGACTCGAAAGCTCAATTTCTCAGCAACAAATCTTGTTAGACAATCTGATTCTTTACAGCATCATCGTTCAGACGCATACTCTTCGGTAGAAAATGGGGTACAGTTAGGTGGTGGCAGATGGTGTTTAAAGCAGTAATGGCCTTTTGGTCTTTCATTGTGCTGATTGCCCTATCACTATCTCAAGCTCTATATGTACAAGAGTCCAATACTCCTCTTCGTTTTACATCTAACGAAATTGAGCACCAAGCACCTCACTCCAAACTTCAATTTGCGATTCTATCTACTCGTATTTCCCCTAACCGCTTTCTTATTATTTCTTCTCAGGATGAACAAGAACCGTTAAATTCTGTGGAAAAAATTCACACTTCGCTGAACATCACCCCAAGTTGGCTCAATACCCCTCATGCTATAACAACACAGCAGCTTGCATTGCTAAATCTTAGTGCAATGACGCATATGCGCAAATCTTGGTTATTCATCAATCTTTATTCTCGTTACGCTCACGCTTAACGGAGCCTCTTTTTATTCCTGAACTCATTTGGCTGTTGTTGACAAAAACCAATGTCAACGGAACTCAATACGCTCCCAAGTCATACTGAGAAACTTAATTTTTACGAACAAAAGAGGATCGCGGTTTGGATTCAATACTCTCTATTTTTAGCGCATTGTGGCATCAAGATGTTATTGCATTGCAACAAGTTAGCTTACTGATGTTGTACTTTTGCTTAGGCTTACTGATTTTCCTCGAAAGTGGTTTTTTACCTGCTGCACCTTTACCGTGCGATAGCGTGATCGTGTTAAGTGGTTCACTCGCTGCCGCTGGAGTTTTGCAGCTACATTGGGTGCTGATTACCCTATTTCTGGCAGGTTGGTTAGGAAGCCTAATTGCGTTTTACCAAGGTTATCAGTTAAAACACTGGCGAATTGTCAACCGTTGGTTGACTAAAGTGCCTGAAAAACAACTGACCACAACAGATAACTTACTGCGTCGCTACGGACTGGTTGCTCTGTTCTTTGGACGTTTCTTCCCTGTTGTTCGTTCTTTATTGCCAATGGTGATGGGGTTACGTAATTGCGTTAAACCGCCGCAGTTCTTTTCAGCTTCTGCTATCAGTGCTCTATGCTGGATTTTATTCTTGGTTGGCGCAGGCTTTGGTATTTCTCTTTTACCAGCGAAACTCGAGCTGCTTGCCACCAAGCTACTGATGATCGCCCCCGTATTTACTCTAGTGCTCGCCGTACTGACCTTACTAACGAGTGCCGTAATGAAGAAGCGCGATCGCAAAGTAAAAGTCATGGCAAAAGACTAAAAGCCTCTCTGAGATTGATGAGGTAAGATTCCCGCATACTTCGTAAAGTGTTAGCATTGGCGCATTCGAGCGACCAAAGCGTCACGAGTTGAGAGAAACATTGCTTCTGCTTTCTACTTTGTTAGGCAACGGAACAATCATCTAACTCATTCAATACCGTATTAAAAGGCTAATTTTTCAAATGGTTAACAACTCAATCCAATGGTTTCCTGGACACATGCACAAAGCACGCAAGGAAATCGAAGAAGCGATTCCGCAAGTCGATGTCATTATCGAGGTGCTTGATGCGCGTATTCCTTTCAGTAGTGAAAACCCGCTGATTTCGCATATCCGTGGGGAAAAACCTTGTGTAAAGGTACTGAATAAGCGCGATCTTGCGGATCCTGAGTTAACCGAGCTGTGGATTGCCCATCTTGAGCAAGAAAAAGGGGTGAAAGCGATGGCGATCACCACATCCAATCCGCAGGAAGTACACAAGATCCTCGAACTGTGCCGCAAGCTCGCTCCACAGCGTGAAGAGATCGGCAAAAACATTCGCACCATGATCATGGGCATCCCTAACGTAGGAAAATCAACCATTATCAATACGTTAGCTGGTCGTGCAATCGCTCAAACAGGAAACCAACCCGCAGTGACTCGCCGTCAACAGCGGATCAACCTGCAAAACGGAATTGTGCTCTCTGATACTCCGGGAATTTTGTGGCCAAAAGTGGAAAACCCTCATAGCGGTTTTCGTTTGGCAGCAACAGGCGCGGTGAAAGACACGGCGATGGAATATGATGAAGTGGCATTTTACACCGTAGAGTATCTGGCCAAGCACTACCCAGAAAAACTGAAGGACCGCTATCAAATTGAAGAGCTTCCAGAGACGGATGTTGAGTTGATGGAAGAAATCGGACGTAAACGTGGTGCGCTACGTGCTGGTGCACGAGTGGATCTGCATAAAGCTTCTGAAATCCTACTGCATGAGCTGCGTCAAGGTGTGCTTGGACAAATCACTTTAGAGCGCCCAGAAATGATCACTGAAGAGCTACAACAAGTTGAAATTGATGAAGCGCTGAAAGCCGAAGAGAAAGCCAAACGTAAAGAAGAGCGCCGTAAGCGTTATCTACGTAA
>JBOFIW010000380.1:0-7562 GCA_051650365.1 Vibrio sp.
GTGTGAACTTTCTAAGATGTGAATTTGGTCACGCCACAGACGTGATGACGTGACCCAAAATTTTTAGTTGAGCGAGCGTTTAGCCGGCATATTCAAATAACTCACAGACGGACTGGAATAGCTCTTTGACGGGGACGTCGAGTGTTGGAGTGATGAAAATTGTATCATCGCCGGCCACTACACCGAGAATTCCTTCTGATTTACCCAACGAATCCAGCAAGCGGGCAATTAACTGAGCAGCACCAGGGCCTGTACGAATTACTACCAATGCATTGTTGTAGTCGACATCCAATACTAATTCTCGTAGTGAACTGCTGGCTGTAGGGACGCCCAGTTCTGCTGGCAAACAGTAGACCATCTCCATTTTTGCATTACGAGTTCGTACTGCGCCAAACTTGGTCAGCATGCGCGATACTTTGGATTGGTTGATGTTGTCAAAGCCTTCGTTTTTCAGCGCTTCAACAATATCGCCTTGTGAGCCAAAGCGTTCTTCTTTTAGTAGGGCTTTGAAAGCTCGGACTAGGTTATCTTGTTTATCTACGTTACGCATGATTCTTCTTACTTAGGTTAAATGATCAATTTGTGCATATTCTCGCATACCTATGCATGACACACCAAACGACTCGCTAAATTTGTCTTAACTGTCACTGTAAAAGTTTTTGATATCAGGTTAGATCGCTTTATAACTCTTTGTCTAAATTGAACATTGACCGATAATCGCCTATGAGGCTGCAACGCTTTTCCTGCAGCATTGCGCAAAGTCGCAAAGCTGACGTTAATTGATTGTAATCAGTTTGTGATTACTATAGCGTTTGACGGTCGGATACACCTAATCACCCTACAAACTTATAAGAGATTACTCTCAAGGAGATTTACGATGAAAGTCGCTGTTATTGGTGCCGCTGGCGGCATTGGTCAAGCCCTTGCTCTGTTACTCAAAAACCGTCTTCCTGCTGGTTCTGATTTGGCTCTGTACGATATCGCGCCTGTCACCCCAGGTGTCGCAGCGGATCTGAGCCATATCCCAACCCCTGTTACCATCAAAGGTTATGCGGGTGAAGACCCAACGCCTGCGCTGGAAGGTGCGGATGTGGTGCTAGTTTCTGCAGGTGTTGCACGTAAGCCAGGTATGGATCGTGCGGATCTGTTTAATGTGAATGCAGGCATTGTAAAAGCATTGGCAGAGAAAATCGCAGTGGTGTGTCCGAAAGCCTGTGTCGGCATTATTACTAACCCAGTTAACACTACGGTGCCTATTGCAGCAGAAGTGCTGAAAAAAGCGGGTGTGTATGACAAGCGTAAACTGTTTGGTGTAACGACTCTGGATGTGATCCGCTCTGAAACCTTTGTTGCGGCGCTGAAAGATAAAGATCCAGGCCAAGTGCGTGTGCCTGTGATTGGTGGCCACTCAGGTGTTACCATTCTGCCTTTGCTGTCACAAGTGGAAGGTGTGACCTTTACCGACGAAGAAGTGGCGGCACTGACCAAACGCATCCAAAACGCGGGTACTGAAGTGGTTGAAGCCAAAGCGGGTGGCGGTTCTGCAACTCTATCTATGGGCCAAGCTGCATGCCGTTTCGGTTTGGCACTAGTGAAAGCACTGCAAGGTGAAGCGAATGTGGTTGAGTACGCTTACGTAGAAGGTGAGGGTGAACACGCTCCATTCTTCGCTCAACCGATCAAACTGGGTAAAAATGGTGTTGAAGAGTTGTTGGAAATCGGCAAACTGAGCGCTTATGAGCAAGCCGCTCTGGATGGCATGCTGGATACCCTGAAAGGCGACATTCAAATCGGTGTTGAGTTTGTAAAATAATCGACACCTAGCTCGACCATTTTAAGAATGCCGCTCTTGATGAGCGGTATTTTTTTATCTCAGGTTTGCTGTGGTAGCTTAAATTAATCATTTGATTTTTCAGTATTAAATGTTGAATCATCTCTTACCACTAGTGAATTCTTATGTTACTTATCTAATTATCATTTCATATCACTGCTTTTCGTGTAAGATGCGCTGTTTTTTCTATTCTTCGACTCATGTGTTGTGAGTTGAATGGTTGCCCTTCAGTCACAACAAGCGGATTTCCTTTCTGCCTGTTATTGATTTTTGGAAGGGGAAGATGGCTTTTACTTCTGTTATTGGTGATTGAAAAATAATGGATAAAAAACTGGGTTTAGGCTCTCTCACAGCTTTAGTGATTGGTTCCATGATTGGCGCGGGCGTGTTTAGCTTGCCACAAAATATGGCGGCAGTTGCCAGTCCACTGGCTGTGATGATCGGCTGGTCGATCACTGGGATCGGCATGATCTTTCTTGCGCTTTCTTTTCAATATTTGGCCGTCAATAAACCCCATGTCAATAGCGGTGTATTCGGTTTTGCCCGCGAAGGTTTTGGTGATTTTGCTGGATTTTGCTCGGCGTGGGGCTATTGGTTTAGTGCTATGGTCGCTAACGTCTCTTATCTGGTGATCGTGTTTAGTACCTTAGGGCTGCTGTTTGATACACCTGATCACGTTATCTTTGGCTCAGGTAACACCTGGTGGTCAATTGGTGGGGCTTCACTACTGCTATGGGGAGTACATAGCTTAGTGTTAAGAGGAGTGCAAACCGCCGCTTTGATCAATCTCATCACCACCATGACCAAAATGGTGCCTTTACTACTCTTTATTGTCTGTGCGATTACCGCCTTCAACTGGCCAACGTTTAGCTTAGATTTTTCCGGTATCCACCATATTTCAGGTGCGGATCTACTTGGGCAAGTCAAAGCGACTATGCTGATCACAGTTTGGGTATTTGTGGGTATTGAAGGTGCAGTGGTTGTTTCGAGCCGTGCCCGTCAACGTAAAGATATTGGCCGAGCCACTATTCTGGGGTTGCTTACTGCACTGTCGATTTATGTCTTAGTAACGCTATTGTCGATGGGTGTAATTCAAGTCAATGAGTTGGCACAGTATCCTAATCCTTCCATGGCGCAAGTGCTGACTGCGATTATTGGCCCATGGGGCAAGTACATCATCGCGGTAGGGCTGTTGATCTCAGTCTGCGGCGCATTTTTGAGTTGGACGGTGTTGGCTTCAGAAGCGCCCTTCCTTGCAGCAAAAGATAAGATGTTCCCACGTCATTTTGCCAAGCAAAATCAAGCGGGTAGTCCGGTGAATGCCCTGATTCTGACCACGCTATGTATCCAAGTCTCATTGATATTGGTGCGCTATACAGCTAGTACTTACGATACTTTGCTGATCTTTGCCTCAGAGATGATTTTAGTGCCGTATTTTCTGGTCGGTGCATTTACCTTAAAAATTGCGCTCGAACAGAAAGACAGAGGTAAACTTCTACTGATTGGTCTAGGTGCGACGATTTATGGTCTATGGCTACTGTACGCATCCGGTTTGCATTACTTAATGCTCTCAACCTTGCTGTATGTACCGGGTTTTGCTTTTTATCTCAAAGCGAAACGCGAGCAAGGTGTAAAAGCGTTTTGTGGTCGAGAAATGGTTGGAGCTAGTACGCTGCTGCTGTTTGCGGTCGGAGCGGCAGGCATGCTTTGGCAAGGTGCTTGGTAGGAAGCTCATCTTTTCCTACTTGAAGCTACAATTCCAAGTCATTTGGTATAGTTAGTTCGTTAGATAAAAGAAACCCCTCAAGCTCGTAGAGCTGAGGGGTTTTTTAGTAACAAAACGTAATCCACTCTCGAGTGAGTTGCTGTCGCAATATCATCGAATTTGCAGACTATTTACTGCGATTGACTGCCATATGAGCCAGCGTGATCAACGCTTGCTTGTATTCGCTTTCTGGCAGGATTGCGAGTTCAGCAATCGCTTTGTCTGCTTCATGCTGAGCTTTTTCAATGGTGTATTGCAAAGAACCGGTTTGCTCCATCGCCGCGAGAATCTCATTAAGGCGCGACATGCCATTGGCTTTCTCGATGGCTTCGCGGATCATTGTCGCTTGTTCAGCATTACCGTGCTGCATAGCATAAAGTAGTGGCAGGGTAGGTTTACCTTCAGCCAGATCGTCTCCGACGTTTTTACCCATCTCTTCGCCGTCCGAAGTGTAATCCATCACATCATCAATGAGTTGGAATGCTGTACCAAGGTACTTACCGTAGTTTTGCATCGCCAATTCTACCTCAGATGAAGCATCACATAAGATAGCGCCGATCTGGGTCGCAGCTTCAAATAAACGTGCGGTTTTTGAATAAATCACCTGCATATAGCTGGCTTCGGTGGTATCAGGATCGTTGCAATTCATCAATTGCTGTACTTCACCTTCAGCGATCACGTTCACCGCATCGCTCATCAGCTTCAAGATCTTCAAGGATCCTAGCTCTGTCATCATCTGAAATGAGCGAGTGTAGATAAAGTCACCGACTAATACGCTGGCTGCATTGCCAAAAGCGGCATTTGCGGTCGCTTTACCGCGGCGCAGATCTGACTCATCAACCACATCATCGTGCAGCAAGGTTGCCGTATGAATGAATTCAATAAAAGCAGCAGCAGTAGTGTGATGTGAGCCCTGATAACCGAGCGCTTTGGCAGATAAAACTGCCAGCAATGGGCGTAAGCGCTTCCCACCACCACTGATGATATAGAAACCCAGTTGGTTGATTAGGGAAACGTCAGAATTAAGTTGAGCGTGAATCGTTTCGTTCACTTTTGCCATGTCATTGGCAGTAAGCGCTTGGATAGCTTTAAAATCCATCGTAAATCCGGCTGAAATAAGAGCGTATAAGGCATTTAGTCTTCTGGAATCGCTGCATAATACACTAAAAATCATTGATTAATACATGGCTTAAAGGCATGATTGCGGCACTTTTGTTTGGCGATTAGCTTTTCGCCATTTTTTTCAAAATATGGCTTGTCATAGGCACATCATTCACGTAGAATCTGCGCCCTATTGATGATTAGTTTAGCGCACACCCTTATCGCATAAAATATAAGCATAGGCTGTGCGGAAAGAGCGGAGTAAAATATGTACGCTGTTTTCCAATCTGGTGGTAAACAACACCGTGTAAGCGAAGGTCAAACTCTTCGTTTAGAGAAATTAGACGTTGAAACTGGTGCGACTGTAGAATTTGATAAAGTTCTGCTGGTTGCTAACGGTGAAGACATTAAAGTAGGTGCTCCTCTAGTTGAGGGCGGTAAAGTAGTTGCTGAAGTGGTACAACACGGTCGTGGCGATAAAGTAAAAATCGTTAAGTTCCGTCGTCGTAAGCACTCTCGTAAGCAACAAGGTCACCGTCAGTGGTTCACAGAAGTGAAAATCACTGGTATCAACGCTTAAGTTATTAGGAGAGTTCAACAATGGCACACAAAAAAGCTGGTGGTTCTACTCGTAACGGCCGCGATTCAGAAAGCAAACGTCTAGGTGTTAAGCGTTTCGGTGGTGAATCTGTACTTGCAGGTAACATCATTGTTCGTCAACGTGGTACTAAATTCCACGCTGGTACTAACGTAGGCATCGGTAAAGACCACACTCTATTCGCTCTATCTGACGGTAAAGTGAAGTTCGAGACTAAAGGTCCTAAGAACCGTAAATTCGTTAGCATCGAAACTGCTGAATAAGCAAAGTTTCTTGATGAATTCAAAAGCCCTGCCGTTTGGTGGGGTTTTTTATTTATCGAAAGTGTGGTCGACCCTAGACCCTAGACCCTAGACCTGAATGTGGCCTGATCCAAGCAGGCAGTTGTTTTCTGGGATCTACGTTCTCAGGTTTACTAGACTGATTAAGATTTCCCACGAGATTGAGTGGAGGAAAAATGAAATTTGTTGATGAAGCGGTAATTAAAGTTCAAGCAGGTGACGGCGGTAACGGTGTCGTCAGCTTCTGGCGTGAAAAATTCGTTACCAATGGCGGCCCTGATGGTGGCGACGGTGGTGACGGCGGTGATGTGTATATGATTGCCGATGAAAACCTTAACACCTTGATCGACTATCGTTTCCAGCGCTTTTATGAAGCGGAGCGTGGTCAAAACGGTGGTGGTGGTAACTGTACGGGAAAACGTGGTAAAGACAAAGTACTGCGTGTGCCTGTGGGTACCCGTGCAGTTGATATTCATACTAATGAGATCATTGCAGAAGTGGCGGAGCATGGCAAAAAAGTCATGATTGCCAAAGGCGGTTGGCACGGTTTGGGTAACGCTCGTTTTAAATCGTCAGTTAACCGTTCCCCACGCCAAAAAACCATGGGTACCAAGGGTGAGTTGCGTGATGTTCGTTTAGAGCTGTTATTGTTGGCAGACGTTGGTATGTTGGGTATGCCAAATGCGGGTAAATCGACTTTTATTCGCGCCGTTTCTGCGGCTAAGCCTAAAGTGGCGGATTATCCATTTACTACTCTAGTGCCAAGTCTTGGTGTAGTGAGTGTGCTGCCAGAGAAAAGCTTTGTAGTCGCCGACATCCCTGGATTGATTGAAGGTGCGGCCGATGGCGCGGGTTTAGGCATTCGCTTCTTGAAACACCTTGAACGTTGTCGTGTACTGCTGCATGTGATTGATATTCTGCCGATGGATCAAAGTAATCCTGCGCAAAATGCGTTGACCATTATTGATGAGCTTGAACAGTACAGTGCAAAGCTGGCGAACAAGCCTCGTTGGTTGGTGTTCAACAAAGTCGATCTAGTGTCAGAAGAGGAAGCGGACGAGATCATTCAAGACATCGTTGATGCTTTGGCGTGGGAAGGGGATTACTTCAAAATTTCAGCTGCGAATCGCCAAGGCACCAAAGAACTGTGCATGAAGCTGGCGGAGTTCATGGATACTTTACCGCGCGAAGCGGAAGAACAGACGGAAGCAGAAAAAGTGGACTTCACATGGGACTACCACCAGAAAGATGGTTTGGCTGGTCGCGATGTGATCACTGAAGATGATGACGATTGGGATGATTGGGACGATGAAGAAGATGACGGTCATGTTATCTATGTCCGTGATTAATCACTTCGCTCATAATGCCGCAACTTTGTTGCGGCTTTTTTGTGTCTAAATCATATTCCTACTGTGTGGTTTAAGGCACACTAAGTGTTACTTTGACTTTAGTTTAGGTGTCTAGGAAAGGAATCATGGAAAGCAAACAGAGAGCCGTTTCTCGTTTGATCGCTCAGGCAGGGCAGATGCTATTAGCACATGGTGCTGAGAGTACGTTAGTAGGCGATATAATGCGTCGCATGGGGCTCGCAAGTGGTATGAGTGAGGTAGAGTTTTCTCTCTCTGCGAGTTCTTTGGTGGTCACCACGGTTTATAAGGAACACTGCATTACTACGGCGAGACGCAGCCCAGATCGTGGGATCAATATGCGCGTAGTAACTCAGATCCAACGCATTTGTATCATGATGGAGAAGGGAATTCTCGATCACAGTTTAGCGCAAAAAAAACTCAATCAAATCAGTCCAGGACGCTATAACCGTTGGCTTGTTGTGGTCATGATCGGCCTATCCTGCGCGTCCTTTAGCCGCTTAGCGGGTGGGGATTGGACGGTGTTTTTGATCACTTTGATCGCTTCTTCAGTTGGGATGATCGTGCGTCAAGAAATTGGTCACCGCCAGTTTAATCCGTTGCTTAATTTTTCAGCAAC
>JBOFIW010000381.1:0-3934 GCA_051650365.1 Vibrio sp.
ATTTGATTGAAGGTCAGGTTGTGCGTCTGTATCAAGGTGATTACGGACAAGTGACCGAATATAAAGTAGACCCAGCGGAGCAGTTTAATTTGTACCACCAAGCTGGGGCAGGTTGGTTGCACTTAGTGGATTTAACTGGTGCGAAAAATACCGCAGCACGCCAACTGGATTTGATTGCCCGCCTGCTCGCGAGCACACCCGCCAATATTCAAATTGGTGGTGGAGTACGCAGCGAACAAGACGTGGTGGATCTGCTTGAAGCTGGCGCACAGCGCGTGGTGGTTGGCTCTACGGCGGTTAAACAGCCGCGACTGGTCAAAAGCTGGATGGAAAAATACGGCGCTGAGAAAATTGTTTTAGCGTTGGACATCAACATTGATGAACAAGGTACGCGCAAAGTGGCGATTTCTGGCTGGCAGGAAGATTCCGGCGTGACGATTGAAGCTTTGATTGATGACTACTTAACGGTTGGTTTACAGCACGTACTGTGCACCGATATTTCCCGAGATGGCACGCTAGCTGGCTCGAATGTTGAGCTGTATCGCGATCTCTGTCGTCAATATCCACAAGTGCAGTTTCAATCGTCCGGTGGCATTGGTTCACTCGCCGATATCGAGGCATTGAAAGGCACAGGCGTTGCGGGTGTGATTGTCGGGCGCGCGCTATTGGATGGAAAATTTACTGCACAGGAGGCATTCGCATGTTGGCAAAACGGATAATTCCTTGTCTGGATGTTCGTGATGGACAGGTAGTGAAAGGCGTTCAGTTTCGTAACCACGAAATCATTGGAGACATTGTGCCACTGGCCAAACGTTACGCCGAAGAAGGCGCGGATGAGCTGGTGTTTTACGATATTACCGCTTCCAGTGATGGCCGCGTGGTCGATAAAAGCTGGGTCGCGCGAGTCGCGGAAGTGATCGACATTCCTTTCTGTGTCGCGGGGGGGATCAAATCGGCGCAAGATGCTGCGCGAATCTTGGAATTTGGTGCAGATAAAGTCTCGATTAACTCGCCTGCTCTGGCGAATCCACAGCTCATCACCGATCTTGCGGATCGCTTTGGTGTGCAATGCATCGTGGTTGGTATCGACTCTTATTTTGATAAAGAGACGGGTCAATATCAGGTTTATCAGTTTACCGGTGACGAAAGCCGCACCCGAGCGACGCAGTGGCAAACTTGTGATTGGGTGCAAGAGGTGCAAAAGCGCGGCGCTGGGGAAATCGTACTGAACATGATGAACCAAGATGGTGTGCGCAATGGTTATGATCTTGAGCAGCTCAATTTAATGCGATCGGTGTGCCGAGTTCCACTGATCGCCTCCGGTGGTGCAGGGGCGATGGAACATTTCGCACAAGCCTTTACTCAAGCGAATGTCGATGGCGCTTTAGCCGCTTCGGTTTTTCACAAACAGATCATCAATATCGGTGAACTCAAGCAGTATCTAAAACAACAAGGAATTGAGGTGAGACGATGAATCCAGCAAGCTCATTTGCCACGCTAACCGACCGTATTGATTGGCAGAAAGTCGATGGACTCGTGCCCGCGATCGTGCAAGATTTTCAGTCCAGCCAAGTTTTAATGATGGGGTATATGAACCCTGAGGCGTTGCAAAAAACCCTCGATACTCAACAAGTGACCTTTTTCTCGCGTAGCAAACAACGTTTGTGGACCAAAGGGGAAACTTCAGGCCATGTGTTGCAACTGAAAAATATCGCGCTTGATTGTGACCAAGATACGCTACTGGTGAAAGTGAACCCGATTGGCCCAACCTGCCACACAGGTACGGTGACTTGTTGGGATGGTGATGCACAAGAAGAGTCACAAATGGTTTGGCTTCATCAGTTGGAACAGCTGTTGGCAGCGCGCAAAAATGCCGATCCCAGTTCTTCTTACACGGCCTCTTTGTATGCGCGTGGCACCAAACGCATTGCGCAGAAAGTGGGTGAAGAAGGGGTTGAAGTCGCGTTGGCGGCGACGGCAGGGGATAAGGAGGAGCTGATTTGCGAATCCGCCGACTTGATGTACCACTTGCTAGTGTTGCTGCAAGAGCAAGGCTTAGCCATGAATGATGTGATCAATAAGCTGAAAGAACGCCATAAGTAATTGGTAGAAGAGTTTATCCAATCCAACAATAACGCCCCATTATTGGGGCGTTATATTTTTTAGTTGGCAAAGTATTAAAGAGTCACTTCACGCCATTCGCCGGGCTGCAAGTCAGCCAAGTTCCAATCGCCCATGGAGTAACGAATCAAGCGTAGAGTCGGGAAACCGATGTGCGCAGTCATGCGTCGCACTTGGCGATTACGCCCTTCCATTAAAGTAATGGCTAACCATGTGGTAGGAATCGCAGCGCGAAAGCGTACCGGCGGATTACGTGGCCAAAGCGTGGGTTCGGACATAATTTCTACTTTCGCCGGTAAAGTCGGGCCATCTTTTAAGATCACTCCGTGGCGCAATGCCTCAAGGTCGCTCTCTTGTGGCGCACCTTCAACTTGTACCCAGTAGGTTTTTGGCGCTTTGGATTGCGGCTGAGTTAATCTGGCCTGCAAAATCCCATCATTGGTTAAAATCAGTAGCCCTTCGCTATCGCGATCCAAGCGTCCCGCTGCGTAGACATCCTTAATTGGGATGTAGTCGGCCAAGGTTTTTCTTCCATCACCATCGGTAAATTGGCTTAAAGTGTCGTACGGCTTATTAAACAGGATCACTTTACGCTCACTGGGCGAAATCGCGCGTTTGGGTGAGGTGATGTCGTTAGACATAGCTCTTTTCTTGGCTGAGAAGCTTTTCTTGCCCGATGTGGTATGAGGGCGAGCGGTGTTTTTTGTCGTCCTCTGTTTAAAATGCGACTTTCGTTGAGCGGGGGAAGAAGAGGAGGTGTCGCTGGGTGAGCGAGATGACATGTTAAGCACCTTGCAAAAATGTAAATAAACTGTGTTTGAAAGTTTTCCGTAGGGGCGATATCAGCTATCATTTGCGCGCCCTGGAAAAGGTTTAGCGAACAAGATAATAGACTATTGTCTTCAATTTGTTTAATTATAAATACCTTCACTCAAGGACGAGCTCGAAGGCGGCTCAACGTCATTCGAACACAGGATTTGCAAGAGTGAGAAGATCGTACTCAGGTTGAGGGGATGTCGCCGACTTGAGAACGGACAGTCACACAGTGTCATTGCATCCGATGGTGCTGTTAGAACAGATAGGGAAAGTTCATGCCTACAAATAAACCTACAATTATTTATACCATCACTGACGAAGCCCCGGCATTAGCCACGTATTCATTACTTCCAATTATTCAATCATTTACTGCTTCTTCAGGCATTGACGTAGAAACACGCGATATTTCATTAGCTGGCCGTATTCTGGCTAATTTCCCTGAGCATTTGACCGAAGAACAACGTATCGGTGATGCGTTAACCGAACTGGGTGAACTGGCGCAAACGCCAGAAGCCAACATCATCAAATTGCCTAATATTTCCGCTTCTATTCCACAGCTCAAAGCGGCAATTAAAGAACTACAAGACAAAGGCTACGCACTGCCAAATTACCCAGAAGAACCAAGCAGCTACGAAGAAGAAGCGATCAAAGCGACTTATGACAAGATCAAGGGCAGTGCGGTAAACCCAGTTTTACGTGAAGGTAACTCAGATCGTCGTGCACCCGCATCGGTGAAAAACTACGCCAAGAAGAACCCGCACTCAATGGGGGCTTGGAGTAAGAATTCTAAATCTCATGTTGCGAGCATGAGCGATAAAGATTTCTTTGGTAGCGAAAAGTCAGTCACGGTCAGTGGTACAACCAAAGTTGCAATTGAGTTCGTGGGTAAAGATGGTGCGGTGAAAGTGCTGAAAAAGCCATTCGCTCTGCAAGATAAAGAGATCATTGATACCAGCGTGATGAGCAAAAAAGCGCTGATTGCTTTCTTTGAAAAAGA
>JBOFIW010000382.1:0-4247 GCA_051650365.1 Vibrio sp.
TCCGGCTGAACCAGTAAAACCCGTTAACCACTGCAAGCGCTCGTTGTGTTCGGGGACATATTCACCGAGATATTCATCTTCATGAGGGATGATGAAAGCATCAAGTTGTTGGGTGTGTAGCCAATGGCGAAAATCCGCGAGGCGCTGAGCATGAAAGTTTGACATCTGAGGTTATCCTTTTTCTAAACAGTCCTTTGTTATGGCTTGCTACATCGCAGTGAAGGAGACAATACAGCAAGTGGACGAGAGCGAATAAGCTACTCCTTTTATGTACGCCGCGCAAATATCCGACTATGAATTCAGCGTAAATGAAGTGTATTGGTTTGTATCACTTCACGCAGCCAACGTAATGCAGGATCGCTTTCTCGGTCACGATGCCAGAACAGGGTATAGGCCATCGGCGGAAGTTCAATCGGTAGTGGGAGTTCAACTAGACCAAGCTGTTTCACGACTAATTGGGTAAAGTGGCTTGGTGCCGTAAACACAAAGTCGGTATAGGTACACAAACTAGCGGCACTATTGAAATCAGGCACTGTGATGGCGATGTCGCGCTCACAACCGATATCCGCGAGGCGATAGTCAAGTAGCCACCGATCATTGCCATCACAACGGACTTGTACGTGCCGTTGGCTCAGATAGCTCGCGAGATTCCACTCTTGAGTGAGCAGTGGATGATCGTGGCGTACTACACAGCGCTGCTGATCGCGAAACAGCTCTTGTTCACAGATGTCTGTAGGGGGCAGCATGGTCAGTTTGGCATCGTTGATGTCAATGTCTCTTCCGGTTAGCCCAAAATCCAGTTCACCGACTTGCAGTTTACGAAAGGTTTGATCACTCCATGAGTGGGTGCTGATACTAAGATGGGGACCATGATGAAAAATGGTGGGTAAAAAATAGGGCATGATCAGTGGATAGGCGCTTTCTACCGCGGCAATTTGAAAGCGGTATTCACTCGATTGAGGTGAGAACTGGGCCGGCTGGGTAAGCAGTTCAAGTTGATTGACCAATACATCGAGTTTGGGTTTTAAAAATAAAGCCTTAGGCGTTGCATTTAAACCATAAGAAGTGCGAACAAAAAGCGGATCATCAAATTGCTCACGCAGTTTAGCCAGTGATTTACTGACGGCTGATTGGCTAAGACACAAACGAGCGGCAGCACGTGTGACGCTGAGCTCTTCGATTAGCACCTTTAAGCAGACCAGAAGATTGAGGTCGATCCGAGCGAGTTTTTCAATTTGCATGAGATTTTCCAAAATGGAATAACGGCAATGACGAGATACCACTGTTTTGCATATCTTGCCATGCGTATCATGCAATGATCTTTAAAAATGAGCCGGAGTGTGAAGTGAAACAAGCAATGCCTAATCAGGTCAGTAAACAACAAATGGTATTACTGACATTTTTGGTTCTTTTTAGCCCCTTGGCTATCGATATTTATTTACCGGCATTGCCACAAATTTCGCAAGCGTTTCACGTGGAACACGCCTTAGCGAAGGATACGATTACTTGGTTTTTGTTTGCTATGGGTGTAGGGCAGCTTTTTGCAGGCCCATTGGCAGATAAGTACGGTCGTCGAACAGTTGCATTAGGAGGAATTAGCATCTACATCTTGAGTGCTTTATTGGCGTGGAGTGCTCAAACGATCGAATGGATGTTGATGGCTCGGCTGTTACAAGGCTTAGGAGCGTGTGCAACCTCCGTAGCAGCTTTTGCAACGGTTCGCGATTTATTTGGCCCACAACGCAGCGGCAAGATGATCAGTTATCTGAATGGGGCGATCTGTTTTATTCCTGCATTGGCGCCGATTTTAGGGAGTTGGTTAACACAACAATTTGGTTGGCGTGCAAATTTCAGCTTTATGGCTGGTTTTGCGTTGGTCGTGGGTTCGGTGATTGCGTTACGCATGCAAGAGAGTAATCCAAATGCTGGAACACGTCCGGCGGTGTTCAAACTCTCACGTTATGCTGCGGTGCTTAAATCGCCTACATTTTTGTTTCACGCAACCTTGTGTATGTTCGCGATGGCGGTCATTTTAGCCTACGTCACCTCTGCGCCAGTGGTTTTGATGGAGCGTCTGCATTTAAGTATGAATGAGTTTACCCTCTGGTTTGGCTTGAATGCAGTAGTGAACATTATTGCCTGCATGACTGCTCCGAAAATGATGGATAAACTCGGTACTCGAATTACGTTGCTGATCGGCATTATGACGCTGTTGATTGCGGGTGTGATGATGGTGATGATGCAAACTGTACCCGTTCCGCTAGCTTTCATGCTGCCGATTTTTCTATCTTCGATTGGATTTGCTTGGATCCTTGGTGCTGCCGCAGGCAAAGCTTTAGCACCATTTGGCGACAAAGCAGGAACGGCGGCGGCATTGCTTGGCTTATTTCAGATGAGTGGTGCTGGGCTGCTAGTGGGCACATTGCAACGAGTGTTACCTGAACCACAGCTCATGATTGGCTTTACAATGTGGCTTGCCGCTCCGGCGGCTTTGATTTTGATGTCCCCAATAGGTAACCGTTGGCACACCAGTGTGCCTGAGTGTTGATTGAGCAAGAGAATTTCACGCTGAGGCTATTTTACTCAGCGTGTATCCTGTGTATATTGTCTGCCTCTTCGATAACGAATAACCGTTTGGAACTCAATACACCATGTCTCTAACCACCTATGAAATGGCTCGCATTCTGGAACAGCTCGATGAGTCCCCAGAAAAGGTGATGTATGGCAAATTACTCAATGAACTGGGTAACCAAAGCAGTGAACGTATTCGCAGTGCGGCTAAGCAAGTTCCGCTGGCTGTGCTACGTGACCTGATCTATCAGTTTCAGCAAGTGATTGAATCACGTAAAGGTGAACAAGTGGAAACCATGGCTAAAGAGTTGGCGAAACAAGGGATTTCCGCAGAAGAGCTGCTCAATTATCTACAGAAGCGCTAACACTTCCGATTTTATCCATTTTTCTTTTCCTGAGTCTTGTTGTTATCCCCGATAACAGAACAAGGCTAGGCGGCTCGTGAGCATCAGAAATTCTACGGATTGACGTTGCGGTTAATGGGATTCTGCAAGGAAATCAAGGTTTCCGTAGACTGCACTTCATCAATGGATTGCAGCTTGTCAATCAGGACATGCTGTAACTCCTCAATCGAACGGCACATTAGTTTCACAAAGATGTTATAAGCACCAGTGGTGTAGTAAGCTTCAACCACTTCATCCAGTGCATTCAATTTGGTTAATGCTGAATGGTAATCGCGCGCAGCATTTAAATTTATCCCGATAAAACAGCACACGTCATAGCCAAGTTTTTTGGTGTTCACTACCACTTCAGTGCCTTGAATAATATCAGCCGCTTTCATCTTCTCAATTCGCACGTGAATCGTCGCAGGGCTAACATTAAACTGTTTCGCCATTTCTGCGTAAGGTGTGCGGGCATCGTCCATTAGAATTTTTAGGATGGCGCGATCCAGTTCATCAAGTTTGGTGTGGTTAGTTTGCATTGTCCTTCCTGATAGTCTGCCGACTCAAAATGAGTGTATGCATTTTAACACCATTAACATCATTTTTAATCAGTTCCGACAGGATGATGAGGATTTACGGTGTCGCCAATTGGCTATAGAGGGTGTAAGCCTAGTGTATGATGCTTTGGCTGATCTGCACACAGAGAAAACATAGGGTTTACCACCAAAATCCGCTACACTGAGCACCGTTTTATCTAGGTTTCGGAGTTCCCTTGTTGATACAACTGATTTGCGAAGCGCCACACCGTGCGCAAGAGTTGGAGCAGATTGCTACGCGTTGGCAACTGCAAGCCAGTGATGACAGTGTATTTGCTTTGGTACTCACAGAAGAACGGCTTGAACTGCGCAAATTAGATGAGCCAAAGCTTGGCGCAATTTGTGTCGATTGGGTGGAAGGCGCCGTAGCGCATCGTCGTAAATTCGGTGGTGGTAAAGGGCAGTCGATCGCAAAAGCAGCAGGGTTGAATAAAGGCGTGACGCCACTCGTTCTGGATGCGACAGCAGGTTTGGGGCGTGATGCATTTGTGTTGGCTTCCTTAGGTTGTCGAGTACAAATGGTGGAGCGTCATCCTGTGGTGGCAGCCTTGCTAGAAGATGGCTTGCAACGCGCCAAACAAGACAATGAAATTGGAGCTTGGGTGAGTGAGCGCATCAGTTTACTGCACGCTTCAAGCCATGATGCTTTACTGCAACTCGCCGCCGATCCGAATTTTATTTCCCCAGATGTGATCTA
>JBOFIW010000383.1:0-1912 GCA_051650365.1 Vibrio sp.
ATCTCATAACCTTGCGCGATGACTTCTTGTCCGTCCAGCATTAAAGTGCCTTGTACATTGGTGAGGCGTTTTTCTGCGGTGAGCTCAGTTTCCATCGCAAATAGACCTAAACCTTCACTGCTCCCCGCTTCCCCTTCAATACCAAGTGGATCATGTACCCATTTCCCAAGCATTTGAAAGCCGCCACAAATCCCCATGACTTTGCCCCCCAAACGCATGTGACGGAGGATCTCTTTATCCCATCCTTGAGAGCGTAAATAAGCGAGATCCGCTCGCGTGGATTTAGTACCAGGCAAAATGATCAGATCCACTCCCGAAAGTGATTCGCCCAACCCGACATAACGAAAATCAATATTAGGATTGAGTCGCAACGGGTCAAAATCCGTGTGATTACTGATTCGGGTAAACACAGGGACTGCAACACGCAGTTGGCGATCCGCTGACAGTGTTTGATGCGCCGAAATCGCATCCTCCGCTTCCAGATCAAACCCATGCAGATAAGGCAATACGCCCATCACCGGCTTACCCGTTTTCTGCTCTAACCAATCAAGTCCAGATTGCAGCAGCGCAATGTCACCGCGAAAACGGTTAATCACAAAGCCTTTCACTCGTGCCTGCTCTGACTCGGAAAGCAGTGCCAACGTGCCGTATAAGTGGGCAAACACGCCACCGCGATCAATGTCCGCCACAATAATCACTGGAACATCAGCCTTTTCCGCAAAGCCCATATTGGCGATGTCATTGGCACGTAAGTTGATTTCGGCTGGACTACCCGCCCCTTCAATCATCACGGCTTCGTAGTCGTTTTGCAGACGCTGGAATGAATCCATTACGGTATCCATCGCGACTTTTTTATAGTAGTGATAAGCGTTGGCTTCCATGTTGAACAATGCACGCCCCTGCAAAATCACTTGTGCGCCCGTATCGGAATTGGGTTTGAGCAATACAGGATTCATGTGCACGCTTGGGGCAATACCGCATGCCTGTGCTTGTACGGCTTGTGCGCGGCCAATCTCACCACCGTCAGGCGTTACTGCGCTGTTTAACGCCATATTCTGCGGCTTAAAAGGGGCTACTTTGATGTCTCGGCGCGCCAATACACGGCACAAACCTGCAACCAAAACACTTTTGCCAGCATCTGAGGTGGTGCCTTGTACCATTAAGGCTTTTGATGTCGGAATCATTTCAACTTAACTCTCTGAATTTGGCGACATAATAAGTGCTGAACCCTGCTCACTCAACAAAATGAACCGAATATTAATCATCACCTCAGTATTCGTTCAAATCCGATATTGTTTAATAGCCACATCAAGACAACAAACAACTCTCGCTAAGAGAAAAATTAATTAAAAAGGAAAAACCATGAAACGTACTATTATCGCTCTGACTTTTGCTCTAATTCTGGCTCCAGCTGTCACCATGGCGGCAGACAATGCACAACACATCAAATTTGTTGGCGATAACCAAGCACAGGCAGGTGTGCAATTCCAAGGCCCTGTAGAAGTGGTGAAAGTTCAATCTCTGCTTGATTCATCAAATCCTTTTATGGAAAAAAAGGTCGTGGTTGAAGGCAAACTGGTTCGCCAGCTGCGTAAAGACACTTTTATGTTCTCTGATGGTAGCAACCAAATCCAAGTTGAGCTGGATGATGACATCCAATTAAATGCCACCTTAACTCCTGACACCAAAGTACGCTTGTTTGGTGAATTTGAAAATGGTCGCACGCCTGAAATCGAAGTCGATCACATTGAACTGCTGTAATGTTTCAATATCTATAATTCATCCAACGATGCTTTCGGGCATCGTTGTTGTTTCTCCCTTCCAAAAATCCCCATTATCACCTTTCCGATCCATTTTTCTGGTGCAAAATCACTCAGCAAAGGCGAATTTGACGTAAATGGCCTGTAATTTG
>JBOFIW010000384.1:0-2311 GCA_051650365.1 Vibrio sp.
ATCTATATTGATATATATATGGCAATACCTATTATTGTTGGTAAATAAATCTAAAATATATATCTATGCGCATTAAGGTGTGATGATGGTCAAATTTTAAATTTTCCTTGGGGTATAGAATGCGCCTGCTTTCTAAGCAAAACGACGTAGACTGGTTTCTTGATTATTTGTAACGGAGTTGTATATGAAAAAGAAATCAAAAATCATGGCACACATTCGCAGGACTCGGCACATCATGATGCCGTCTCACCGTGACTACTTTGACTACTCTTTCTTTACCCAATCGACATCTCATCCGTAACGAGTGCTTTAGGCTGCTTGTCAGCTAAAGGTTCGTCCTATACCTGCTTTCCTCATGTTGAGGTATTAAGGCATATTCATTGATTTTTTACGCCGTTTGGCGTGATGATGAAATCATGTTGATTTTGCCAGCTATTACCGTGACTGAGCGAATCTCTAGGTATGCCCAAGAAAAATATCATTATTAGGCAAAAGAATATTCATCCGTTCTTAGGCTGGGGCTCTCCATTATTTTTATCTCAGCCTTTGTGACTGCAATATTTATTTTGCTGAGCGATTTTCCGCACGCTAAAAATAATTTGGCTCGGAATTCGTTTACTCAAAAAATAAAAAGGCTAAATATGAATTCATTAAAAATTGCTACGAGTTTATCGGTTCGCGCTTGCTTCGCCACTCAACGTGAAGTGGTGGACGTACTGAAAACGGACTTCTGTGACATTGGCGCGGCGGTGGTTTCCGTCGAAGACGTACAAAATGGCGTTATAGATAGAATTAATGGTACTGGCCTGAAACTGCCAATCTTTGTTGCAGTATGTTGCGAAGACCAGTTCCCAGATGATTTTTGCGCAGATATCACAGGGGTATTTGAGCTGTGTGATGCCAAAGTGGAGTTCTACGGTAAGCAAGTTGAAACTGCCGTACGTCGTTATCAAGAAAGCTTGTTGCCACCTTTCTTTGGCACATTGAAAAAATACGTGGACATGGGTAACTCCACTTTTGCTTGCCCAGGCCATCAAGGTGGTCAGTTCTTCCGTAAGCACCCGGTTGGTCGCCAGTTTTTTGATTTCTTTGGTGAAACCTTGTTCCGATCTGATATGTGTAACGCGGACGTACGTTTGGGCGACTTGCTGATCCATGAAGGTGCACCGCATGATGCACAGGCTTACGCCGCGAAAGTGTACAACGCGGATAAAACCTACTTCGTACTTAACGGGACTTCAGCTTCCAACAAAGTGGTGTGTAACGCACTGCTGACACCGGGAGATCTGGTGCTGTTTGATCGCAACAACCATAAATCCAACCACCACGGTGCGTTAATTCAAGCGGGTGCGACACCGGTTTACTTAGAAACGGCGCGTAACCCATTCGGTTTTATCGGTGGGATTGATGCGCACTGCTTTAACGAATCTTACCTACGTGATGCCGTACGTAATGTGGACCCAAGCCGCGCGGAAGCGAAACGCCCATTCCGTCTTGCCATCATTCAGCTCGGTACTTACGACGGTACGATTTACAACGCGCGTCAGGTGGTGGATCGCATTGGTCATTTGTGTGACTACATCCTGTTTGATTCAGCGTGGGTGGGCTATGAACAGTTCATTCCAATGATGAAAGACTGCTCACCACTTCTGCTCGATCTGAAGCCTGAAGATCCGGGCATTATCGTCACTCAGTCTGTACATAAACAGCAGGCAGGTTTCTCGCAAACTTCGCAAATCCACAAGAAAGATCACCACATTAAAGGCCAAGAGCGTTACTGCAACCATAAACGCTTTAACAATGCCTTTATGCTGCACGCTTCAACCAGCCCATTCTACCCGCTGTTTGCGGCGCTCGATGTGAACGCCAAAATGCACGAAGGGGATAGTGGCCGTTACCTATGGCGCGAAGCGGTGAAAACCGGTATCGAAGCCCGTAAGCTACTGATGAAAAAATGCAAATACATCAAGCCGTTCATTCCACCAATGATCGAGGGTAAACCTTGGCAGTCTCACCCAACTGAGCAAATTGCCGATGATTTGCGTTTCTTTGAATTTGAACCGGGGCAGAAATGGCATGCGTTTGAAGGTTACGAACATGGTCAGTATTTCGTTGACCCTTGTAAGTTCCTGCTGACCACACCGGGGATTGACCCAGAAACTGGCGAATACGAGCACTTTGGTATTCCTGCCACAATACTGGCCAACTTCCTGCGTGAGAACAACATCATCCCAGAGAAGTGCGATTTGAATTCCATCCTCTTCCTGCTCACCCCAGCAGAAGATATGGCGAAGATGCAGCATTTAGTGGC
>JBOFIW010000385.1:0-4623 GCA_051650365.1 Vibrio sp.
CGCGGCATGTTGTTGGAGAAAATCGCAATTTTGTCCTGTACGCCAATGCCTTGAGCTAAAAGCGCCATTGAGAGAGCATCCAATTGCTCACCAAATTGATGCCAACTGATTGCTTGCCATGCGCCGTTTTCTTTATGCTTCAGCGCTGCTCGATCACCACCTTGGGCAATGCGCTGACGGATCCGTTTAACGATGTGAAAATCTAAGTTCGTCATATCTCTTACCTATAGCTTACACCTGTAAGCCTTTTTCAGCGCACAAGTGTACATTTCAAAGGCTAAAACACAACTGACTAACGTCAAAGTTATCGATTAAAACTCATTCTGTAACAAAAAAGCCTTGGACAGTTCTTACTGCCCAAGGCCTTAAAGACTTAATTTGGTGAAAAGATTAGCGGTTCGCGACCACTTCTCCACAAATCACCATCAGTTGATCACGCAACCAGATATGACCTTTGTCTTTCTCACTTGATTCGTGCCAGCTCAGATAACCTGAGATTTTGGCATCCGCAAATGGGAAGTCGAGGATCTGTAGCTCATCGCGATTTGCGGCATTTTCAGCCATCCAACGTGGTGCAACAGTAACCAATTCAGATTGACCAACCACATACAAAACGTTGCTCAAGCTAGTGCCTTCATAGTACGACTGGCAATCAAATTCACGATACGCCAATTCTGAGAAACTACGCTGGCCGTGCACTTTTGATAGCTTAGCGTGTTTTTCTGTGCTCAATTGTTCCGCGGTAATGCTGCTTTGCACACGTGGATGTAATCGTGACGCGACAACCACCAATTCATCTTGGAAAATTTCCGTGCTTGAGAAGCCTTGCTCATCAAAGCGCGCATAATCAATCACAAAATCAATTTCTTGATAACGCATACGTTCAGCAATTTGGCGATCAAACTCTGCATCCAAATGCAATTGCACACTCGGCGCTAGCTCATCAATAGATGCCATGATTTGAGGTGCAAAACGCAGATCACAAGGGCTACAAATGGCCAGTTTAAACAGGCGAGTTGACGTTTCTGGTGTAAAAACTGAACTTGGCAACTCGTTGCGGATTAACTGCAAAGCCTGACGAATGGGACCAAATAGTTGACGAGCACGTTGAGTTGGCTGAATGCCTCGCCCTTGACGCATAAATAACTCGTCATTGAACATCACTTTTAAACGCGCTACGGCATTACTTACCGCTGGCTGTGACATACCTAAGTTATGTGCAGCACGAGTGATGTTTTGCTCTTGCATCACGGCGTCGAAAACGGTTAAG
Source organism: Vibrio sp. (assembly GCA_051650365.1). Taxonomy (GTDB): domain Bacteria; phylum Pseudomonadota; class Gammaproteobacteria; order Enterobacterales; family Vibrionaceae; genus Vibrio. The sequence goes on from JBOFIW010000385.1 coordinate 1,271, forward strand.
AGATTGAGGTCTACGCCTCGTAGGGTGCTTTCCATGCGGTAACTCGCAATGGCACTCATTGCGTCTTTTTTATCGAACATTTGCATGCCTCACAGTGTAATCACCAACGATAAATATGCATAAATCGGAGGTGAATAGATAAGCGCTGTTTTTAATATTTACCGCCCAGATACTTGGTGGATAGTCAGTAATATCAGCTAATCGTTTGAGGCTGTGCAATAGCATTGACAAAAAGTCAGTTAATTTTAGCCATCACTAAAAAAAAACCTTATTAATCAATGCGATTAATTTTTATAAAAATCTATAAAAATGCAGGATTAATGGATTTTTATTAATTATAGGCATGAGTGATGGTTTGCTCATTTACCACTCGGTAATATTCACGTCAAAAATGCTTTGACGGACAATTCATTGACTCAGCGGGTTCATTACCCAAAATCGCATAAGTGGGGAAATCAACTTTCAGCCAAAGCCTTCGACATAGATCGGCGTAGCTTTCCCACTCCCCCCTTAAAATCCACTCAACTAAGGAGTGAGCGACATCAGGATAGAGCACACGCTCTGTCTGTTTTTCATCTAACCATTGACGTAAGCGAGCTGGATCAAGAAACTCCATAACAGTTGCTAACCCAAGATTTTCAAGGGTTGCAGCGTTACTAAGCTGTTCAAACTGCCCCAATAAGGGCTTTATCAATAATTTTTTCCCCAGAGCTAAGGCTTCCGAAGGTAATTCAAAGCCACCGCTGGTGATCACACCATGACATTGATGTAAATGATGTTGGAAATCTCCGTGGTGTAAACGGCGCAATTCAACATTTTCGGTTTGTTCGCCCCCTTGTACATCAGGGTGATAACAAACGAAATGAACACTGGTAAACCTATACAGTAACTCACAGATTTCATTAAGATTTTCGAATGGAAGGTAAACCAAAATAAACCCTTGATGACTGAGAGGCTGTGGGGGTGTGTAGATAATCGGTGGTAAGACTGGCTGATCAAAATGATACCAGTGCAAGCCTAATTGGTATTGAGCTGGTGCAAAGTAGCGCAAGATCGCTCTATCAAGCCAAGATGCTCCTTTTAAAGGCACCGAATAAATGAATGCGTTTTGGTGACTGATGCCAATACATGGAACCTTCTGCAATTTAGCCGCCCACGCAGTCACTGGTTCAAAATCGTTCAAAACCAGATCGTAACCAGAAAGATCTAGGGATTGTACTTCTTGCACCAATTGCCACAGATTATTCCTACGCAAGGTTTTGACGTAATTAACGTGACCATTTTCGCTCACAAAAGTCAGCCCACGGCGAGTTTTGAAATTACCAAAACACTCCATTGAAAAATAACTCTCCACTGGTCGCCCGGAAAAAAGATAATCAACTTCAACATGTTGTTGCTTAAGTGCAGCACACATGGCTCTCGAACGCGCAATGTGTCCATTCCCCGTACCCTGAACGCCATAAAGAATTTTCAAATAATGTTCTCCACAACACTGATAGCATAAGTCGTACTACCAACCCCAAGCAACGCTCCGGCAAATACATCCGTAACAAAATGAACACCCAATAAAACTCTCGCAAAACCAATCAGTACAGCCCAGCTCATGGCGAACGCATACCAATGAGGGTAGATATAACCAATCAGCGTCGCCATCACAAAAGCTGCTGCCGCATGCCCTGAGGGCAAACTGTAACGGTCACTTGGTGTTATATAAGCAGTCACTAACGATGAGAACTCTTGTGGCCGACGGCGTTGAACACTATTTTTCAGCGCCCAGTAAATCGGCAACTCAATAGCGAAGGCCAGAAGCCCTATTACAAAAAAAAGTAGTCCATGGGTATTATCTAACCACCAAGCGAGCCCTCCTATAACGACATACAACGGACCATCGCCCGTACGTGAAATTAACTTACTGATCTTGGCGATAGGCACATTGTAACGATGCCGTAAGCAGAGTAATGAAAAAGCCAAATCCAATTTAACAATGGGAAGTATTATTCGCATCACACATCCTTTACCTATCGAGGAGAAGTTTTGAGCTTATCGACTGTAAATGACAATCCAGTGAAAATAGTTTGGCGAAATAGTGACAGAAATGCTCATCACAAAAGAGCTCTGAATAAAAAATCAACTTTGGGGTTGACGCATTGTGCCGAGTACGGTACTAATCTGTTAACTTATTTGTGTGGATTGTTACCAATGACAATACGTTTTTCTCTGCTACTAGGCCTACTACTGATCGTGGAACCATCACGCGGGTAGGTTGTGGACGAAGAACACCACACGAGAGAAAAGACCCGCAGCCGATGCGGGTTTTTTTATAGCCAATTTTTACAACAATATTTAGGAAGTTAGTCATTAACTCTAGTGCGAGGAAGCATACATGAACGATCAGGTGATTATATTCGATACCACATTGCGCGATGGCGAGCAGGCATTATCTGCCAGCCTGACGGTAAAAGAAAAACTACAAATCGCCTACGCACTGGAACGCTTAGGGGTAGATATTATCGAAGCGGGTTTCCCTGTTTCTTCCCCAGGTGACTTTGAATCGGTACAAACTATTGCTAAACACATCAAAAACAGCCGTGTCTGTGCCCTATCGCGAGCCGTTGCGAAAGACATTGATGCGGCAGCTGAAGCATTGAAAGTCGCCGAAGCCTTTCGTATTCACACCTTTATCTCCACATCGACTATCCATGTGCAAGACAAATTACGCCGTAGCTACGATGATGTCGTCGAAATGGCCGTCAAAGCGGTAAAGCACGCTCGCCAATACACAGATGACGTAGAGTTTTCGTGCGAAGACGCAGGCCGCACGCCAATCGACAATCTCTGCCGTATGGTTGAAGCGGCAATCAATGCGGGGGCACGCACCATCAATATTCCAGATACCGTCGGCTACACAATCCCAAGTGAATTTGGCGGCATCATTCAAACACTGTTTAACCGTGTGCCAAATATTGATAAAGCGATTATCTCCGTCCATTGTCATGATGATTTGGGTATGTCGGTAGCAAATTCAATTGCCGCCGTTCAAGCAGGAGCTCGTCAAGTTGAAGGCACCATCAATGGTATCGGCGAACGTGCAGGTAACTGCGCGCTGGAAGAGATCGCTATGATCATCAAAACTCGCCAAGAGTTTTTAGGTGTGACTACAGGTATTAAATATGAAGAGATCAGTCGCACCAGTAAGCTAGTCAGTCAGCTTTGCAACATGCCCATCCAAAGCAACAAGGCAATTGTGGGGGCCAATGCCTTTAGCCACTCTTCGGGCATTCACCAAGATGGTATGCTGAAAAACAAAAATACCTACGAAATCATGACTCCAGAATCAATTGGCCTGAAAAACC
>JBOFIW010000386.1:0-3143 GCA_051650365.1 Vibrio sp.
CTGTTGCTGATGCTGTTGTACGGAATCACTGGTTTATGGTTATCACACCGTGCGGTTTGGCCGTTACCCGGCCCGCACACCAGCAAGAGTGAAGCGCAATGGCTCTTAACTGAACCACTGAGTTCGGTAGACGCCTTCCAAGCTCACCTCTTTGCCCAATTTGGCCAAAGAGATTGGACGGTACGTGAAATCACCGCGCAATCTTTACCCACTTCAGAGCAACCTTTGTTAATTCCTGCTCGTTGGGAAGCGCGATCCACCACAGTAACGGAAACTTACAGCGCCCAATACGTACCCGGAACCTTGCTGATTCAGACTCAACAACAGCAGGCCAATTGGGCAGCGGTACTCAACCGACTACACCGAGGCATGGGAACAGGTATCGGCTGGCAGTTATTTTCTGACCTTGCAGCCCTAGCCATGCTGTTGCTCGCACTCACCAGTTTGCTGATGTGGACTAAACTCCACGGCTCAGCGCAACGAGCGGGATGGTTGCTGTTGGTTGGCATTCTCGCGACGGGGATTTTTGCCACCTTTGGCTAAGATCATTTTCCCTAGCGGAGCGCCTTTCTCCGCTGATTTCTATGACTTCAACTGACTGATCTGCAAAGTTTAACGTTTAAAAAATAAACTAGACGCCGCGCACAACTTGACCATTTGCGTCTTTGGTCGCATTTACCTCCTTGTGAAAATCTTGTTACATTTCTCTGTGTGATGAAATATTCAACAACTTATTCTTATTTTTGCGTTTGCACGTTATATCTCAAGGAGTGATGCTTATGACTTCCACTAGCTTGCGCCACCTGTCGATTGGTAACCGATTAATCCTGCTGATCGCCGTCATTCTATTACTACTCTCTATCCCGTTTGCCGTCACAATTAAGGATTATCAACAAGACTTGATGATCGCTAAACAGACCAAAACACAACACCTCACTGAAAATGCGTATGCCCTGTTGGAATACTATGCACAGCAAGAACAACAGGGTGTACTTACCACTGAGCAGGCTCAACAAGCCGCCAAACAAGCAATTGCGATACTGCGCTATGGTGATAATGATTACTTCTGGATTAATGACACCACTCCTAGCATGGTGATGCATCCCATGAAACCAGAACTCAATGGTAAAGATTTGAGTGGATTGAAAGACCCCAACGGCAAAGCGCTCTTTGTTGAAATGGTCAACGTCACTCGTCAGCACCAGCAAGGTTTGGTGGAATATCAATGGCCAAAACCTGGCGCAGACAAACCCGTCGATAAGGTTTCTTACGTGAAGCAGTTCGCACCTTGGGGATGGATTATTGGTACTGGAGTTTATGTCGATGACGTAAACGCAGTGATCTTTGAGCGCTTACGCTCAATCCTGCTATTATTTGCTGTCTCTTTTGTGATCTTACTCGCCCTAGCCATGGTGATTGGACGCAGCATAGTTCAACCCTGTCGTGACACCTTGCATGCTTTAACCGATATCGCTCAAGGAGAGGGGGATCTGACCCGTCAATTGACCGTTCAAGGCAAAGATGAATTAGCGCTGATTGCTCAATCGTTCAACCAGTTCACCGCTAAGATTCGCCATATCGTACAAGAGATTAACCCAATCACAACCAGTGTGACCGACTCTGCCGACGAACTTACCCAAGTGGCACAAAGTGCATCCAGCAAAGCCTATGAACAACATCAAGCGGTAGATACAGTGGCCTCGGCGATGAATGAGTTGCATGCTTCAAACCAAGAGGTCGCCCAAGCCGCTAGCCAAGCTGAACAAGCGGCGCGTAGTGCCGACAGTGCCGCAAGCCAAGGCCGACAAGCGATCAACCAAACCTCTTCGCACATGCAAACTCTGCGAGATCAACTGACTCGTACTGAGCAAGAAACGCAAACTCTCGCCCAAGAAACCCAATCGGTCAGCGCGGTATTAGAAGTGATCCGTGGCGTAGCAGAACAAACCAACCTTCTGGCGCTCAACGCCGCAATTGAAGCGGCGCGTGCTGGCGATCAAGGCCGCGGTTTTGCGGTGGTGGCGGATGAAGTACGCACTTTGGCAACTCGTACTCAATCGAGCACCAATGAGATTGAGCAGATCATTAGTGGCTTGCAAAAGAAAGCACAGAGCGTCAGCCAATCCATGACTCAAACCCAACAGCAATCGCGCGTCACTCAGCAACAAGCAGAGCAAGCGCAGCAAATGCTCAAGGAAATTGAAACCCAAATCCAAACCATCTTATCTTTCAATCAACACATCGCAGAAGCCAGCGCGCAGCAATCTGAGGCCACCAACGAAATCACCCGTAACCTAACTCACATTGCCGAGCACAGCACTCAAGCCTCCGCACAAGCTAACCAAGTGGCAGCGGCGAGTGAGCAATTAATGGAAAACGGTCAGCAACTCGCCCGCAGTTTTGCCGTGTTTAAGATCTGATCCGCTTTGCCCTGTTTCACCCTAGATTGCACCATAAAAAAAGAGAGAGCCGTGAGGCTCTCTCTGTGTATCAGCGTCCATTGGGGAATTACGCTGTCTTTATAGGGTGATTCAAGCTGGCTTAGTCTTTCAGCACTTTCACGGTGTAAGAGCCATCTTTTTGGCGATACAAGCCATGAATATCAGTCTCAAAACCTGGGTAGTGCGCGCCGATTTCACACAGCATTTCCAAGAAATCCAACACAGGACGAGAGCTGTCTGTCACCATTTCACCTGGCAGTACCAATGGCACGCCTGGAGGATAAGGCAGGATCATATTGGCGCTCACGCGGCCAACCATGTCGTTCAGCAGGATCTCTTCAGTTTGACCACGCAGCTCTTGTTGCCATGCCACATGTGGCGTTACTTTCATTTCTGGCAACACATCGAACGCTTTGTACATCAGCTCTGGCAGTTGGTATTTACGAGTCAAATCGTGAATGCCTTGCGCCAGTTCTTGAATACGCATGCCTTCGTAGAAAGCTGGATCTTCACGGTACAGTGAAGGCAGCATGGTACGAATGGTCAGGTTCAGATCGTAACCACGTTTGAACTCCGTCAGGCCACGCAGCAGCTGCATTGCTTTGGACTTATCAATACCGATAGAGAACAGGAACAGCAGGTTGTAAGGGCCGGTTTTCTCGACCACGATGCCGTGTTCATCAAGGTATTTAGAGACCAGTG
>JBOFIW010000387.1:0-7007 GCA_051650365.1 Vibrio sp.
CGGGAAGCGGCATCTTCATCCATCATGCCACGTTTGACAGCGATAGAGCGTAGCTTATCAGGGTTCATACCAGCACCATCATCAACGATAGCCAGCTCAATATGATCCCCTTCCTGAGAAGCGGAAAGGATAACTTTACCCGTGCGAGATTTACCATTTTTGGCACGCTCATCCGGCATTTCAATCCCGTGGTCAACTGAATTTCGAACTAAGTGAATTAACGGATCAGCAAGTGCTTCTACAAGGTTTTTATCTAAATCGGTTTCTTCCCCACGCAACTCAAGATCAATCTCTTTATTCAAGCTACGTGCCAAGTCACGAACTACACGAGGGAAACGACCAAAAACTTTTTTGATTGGCTGCATGCGCGTCTTCATCACCGCACCTTGCAGATCCGCAGTAACCACATCTAAGTTAGCAACGGCTTTGGACATTTCCTCATCATCGCTATTCAAGCCAAGGCTTAATAGTCGATTACGCACGAGTACCAGTTCCCCAACCATATTCATAATGATATCAAGTGTCGAGGTATCAACCCGTACTGTTGATTCAGCCTGAGTTTTCTTGGCGCCACCCGCTACGGCCACTTCACGTGACTCATCCGCATCTTTTACCGCAGGTGTTGGAGCTGACGCTTTCACAGGCAGCTCTTTTGCTACTGCTGGTTTGGCTACAGCAGGTTTAGCAACGGATTTGGCAGAAACTGCCGCAGGTTTTGTTACTGGTGCTTTAGCTTCTGATGCAGAGTTGGTTGCCGCAGGGCGAGTTGCCATTTCTAACTCTTCGACTGACGGGCCTTTACCTGTGCCATGTAACTCGTCCAAAAGTTTTTCAAACTCGTCATCTGTCATTAAATCATCACCACCCGGTGTCGATTTGGTTGCTGCAGGTTTAGGAGCATCCGTAGCTTTCGGCACAGCAGATTTAGCAGGAGCAACCGGCTCTGTGGATTCCAGAGATGGGCCTTTTCCAACCCCATGCAACTGATCGAGAAGCTTTTCAAACTCATCATCAGTAATATCTCCACTCATTTCTGAGTGTGAAATTGGTGCGGTTTTTATCACTGCTGAGGTAGGAGATGCTTGGTCGGCTTGTGAGCCTGGTGCATTGCCTTTACCATGTAACTGATCAAGAAGTTTTTCAAACTCATCTTCGCTGATATCATCAATCGAACCAGTATCAATAACTGTATCATTGGCAGGTGTAGTGGCTTCAGTAGTCTCTTCAACTTCCTGAACGACTTCTTCAACATCTTCAACGAACGCTTCAGGCTCCTCGTTGTGTTCCTCTTCGGCTTCATCATCACCAGCAGGTTTGCTTAAACGGTGAAGCTCATCAAGTAATTCAGGGTCAGCCGGTTGTAATGGTTCATGATCTTGTACCGCACGGAACTGCTCATTAACCGTATCCAACGCTTTAAGCATAGTATCCATTAAGCTAGGGGAAACATGTCGCTGACCATTTCGTAAAATGTCGAACACGTTTTCTGCACCGTGACAGGTTTCCACTAACTCTGATAACGCCAAGAATCCAGCACCACCTTTAACGGTATGAAAGCCCCGGAATATGGCGTTCAGCAGATCTCGGTCTTCTGGATTATTTTCCAGTTCAACAAGCTGCTCGGAAAGTAGCTCCAATATTTCGCCGGCTTCTACCAAAAAGTCCTGCAGGATGTCTTCGTCTAATTCGTAGCTCATACGTTACCCCTAAAATCCAAGACTTGATAACAAATCGTCAACTTCGTCTTGAGATGAGACTGCATCCACTCGTTCATGTGGGTTAATAATTGGCCCTTCTGGCTGAGTGTTTGCAACTGTCTTCTTATCATCGGCTTGTTGTTCTTTTTGTGTCGCACCAAAAACCATCAGTATTTCAACTAATCGGTTTTCGACTTCATTGACCAATTGGATAACACGCTTGATGATCTGACCTGTTAAATCTTGGAAATCTTGTGCCATCAATATTTCGGTCAATTCGCCACGCAATTCGCTACTGTCACCTTCCACTTGCGATAACAAGCTATCAATCTGGTGACAAAGTGACTTGAAGTGCATGAGCTCAATTCGACCTTTCATCAAATCATTCCATTCAGGACGAATCAGCAGCAAGCTTTCGTGTAATTTATCAGCTATGGGCATGCAGCGATCAACTGCATCCATCGTTTTATTCGCTGCAACTTCGGTCTTCTGCATGACGTATTGCAACCTTTCCCGTGCATCAGGAATCTCATCTGTCGCAATTTCACTGAAGCGATCATCAATATGAAAATTTTTCAACGCTTCATGTAAATCACGTGTAAGCATCCCAATTTCTTTAAACATAGGATTGCTTGCAGATTCATAGACATAGGTTAACAGACGATTGGCATCATCTTGTTTTCCACTTTCCAGAAGTTGCACGAGTTCTTTAGCCTGTTCTAATGAAATCATCCTGAATCAGCCTTTAGTGCGTGTGAATAGAGCACCTTTTGCCACAGCAAAAGCCTTATAAACGCTCGAAAATTTTATCTAATTTTTCTTTAAGCGTAGCAGCAGTAAACGGTTTAACGATGTAGCCATTAACCCCTGCTTGTGCGGCTTCAATGATTTGCTCACGTTTAGCTTCTGCCGTAATCATAAGAACAGGCAGATGTTTCAACTCTTCGTCAGCGCGGATGTTTTTGAGCAGGTCAATCCCTTGCATACCAGGCATGTTCCAGTCTGTAACCACAAAGTCAAATTCACCTTTCTTGAGCATAGGCAATGCCGTTAGGCCATCGTCCGCTTCCTGCGTATTATTGAACCCCAGATCTCGAAGTAGGTTTTTAACGATTCGGCGCATTGTTGAAAAGTCATCAACAATAAGGATCTTCATGTTTTTATTCAAAATTGCCTCCACTGAGTTTGAGATCAGTGATATTTAATCATTCCGAGTCCAAGAACTTAACTTTGTTCTTAGTCGCTGCATTGATTGGCTGAGTATTTGGCTGACGCGAGATTCACTAACTCCAAGTACCTCACCAATTTCTTTTAAGTTTAGCTCTTCATCATAATAGAGCGAAAGTACCAAAGCTTCACGCTCTGGGAGCGATTTTATTGATTCAACGAGTGCTTTGCGGAAAGATTCTTCAGCAACACCGTGAAAAGGCGAATTATCTTCTCCCTCTTCAAACGGTGAAATGGCATCGTCAGATACGCCAAGATCTTCAATCCCAACGATGCGAGAACAATTTATGTCCATCAACACGCTGTGATACTGCTCTAAGGACATCTCTAAAAACTTCGCCACTTCAGCATCCGTTGGATCACGATTGAGTTCTCCCTCAAGAACCGCAATCGCTTGACTGATTTCCCGATTATGTTTGTGAACAGATCGCGGAACCCAGTCACCTCGTCGGATATCATCGAGCATGGCTCCACGAATCCGAATTCCTGCATAGGTTTCAAAGCTCGCGCCTTTACTCCCATCATAATTTTTTTGTGCCTCAAGTAAGCCAACCATGCCAGCTTGAATGAGGTCTTCGATCAATACGCTTGGAGGAAGACGACCAATCAAATGATGAGCAATACGCTTAACCAATACAGAGTACTTCTCAAGAAATAGCTGCTGGCTATTAAGATTTCCGTATTGATCGTATGTCAGCGCTTTATTCACCGAAAGGTTCCCCTACTGTTTCTGATCGATTAAGTAAGCGTTCAACGAAAAATTCTAAATGTCCACTTGGTGTACGAGGTATCGGCCAAATCAACGCTTTGTTCGCAAGTGAGCTGATCGCCAGTGCTGCTGGTGAACGCGGGTAAGCATCCACTACGATTTTTTGTCGCTTCACGGCTTGGCGCACATTGTCATCGAGAGGGATGCATGCGACAAGCTCCAAACTCACATTTAGAAACCGTTCCGTCACTAATGTTAATTTAGCAAATAATTCGCGACCTTCACGATAACTTCTTACCATATTAGCAACAATTTTAAATCGTTGAACTTGGTGTTCTTTGCTCAGTAGCTTAATCAAAGCATACGCATCGGTAATTGACGTAGGTTCATCACATACCACGACCACCACATCCTGTGCGGCGCGTGAGAAGCTCACCACCATATCAGAGATGCCTGCTGCTGTGTCGATGAGCAGAATATCCATTTCATCTTCAAGTGTGCCAAATGCCCGAATCAATCCCACGTGCTGTGCATGTGATAGCTCGGTCATCGACTGAGTGCCAGAGGTTGCAGGGATAATACGAATACCATGTGGACCTTCAACAATAGCATCTTTGAGTTCACACTCTCCCGCTAAAACATGGCCTAGGTTGCGTTTAGGACGAATGCCGAGCATGACGTCAACATTGGCTAAACCTAAGTCGGCGTCTAGGACCATGACTTTTTTACCTTGCTTTGCCATGCAGATAGCCATGCCTAGAGTGACATTCGATTTCCCGACTCCACCTTTCCCCCCAGTAACCGAAATCACTTTGGTCACTGATGGTTGTGTTAAGCGACGTAGGCCGCTTGCTTGGTCATATATCATTTTGTTTGTCATACCTGTCCGCCGCCTAGAATCTCTCTGAATCACTGGTCCAGTAATGAGGTTCATCTTCAGTCGACTTCTCTAGCAATTCGTTTGCTTTTGCGACCATGTATTTGGGTTGTGCGATTACAATATCTTCGGGCACTCGTTGGCCATTTGCGATATACGCTACCGGCAACGCATTTTGTACAACTACGCTAACAAATTCGCCTAGACTCAGGCATTCGTCTAGCTTGGTCATTATGCATCCAGAAAGAGGTATCCTTCTGAAATGCTCAATGGTTTCTTGCAATACTTTGCGCTGCGCGGTAGCAGGCAGAACGAGATAGCTATGGATGGTCTCTCCGATCTCTTGCATTAAGGTATCCAACTGCTCTGACAGCCGGACATCACGCTGTCCCATTCCTGCGGTATCGACCAAAATTAGACGGCGATTACGTAGCTGATAGATTACATCGGCTAACTCGTTGGAATCTTTAGCAACTCTTACGGGACACCCCATAATTCGACCATAAATGGATAATTGTTCGTGAGCACCGATACGGTAAGTGTCTGTGGTCACCAAGGCAACGTTGTCTGAGCCGTACTCCATTGCTGCACGTGCAGCCAATTTAGCTACAGTCGTCGTCTTTCCAACACCAGTTGGCCCAAGCAGTGCCACAACGCCACCGCGCTTAAGAATATCGTGTTTGACGACAGGAATTTGGTCTGACACTAAGCCTAGTAGTGCTTTCCACGCTTTCGGTGGTGGCGTTTCCTCTGGGATGTAGCAAGCCAGTTGGTCAGCCATTTCGAGGGAAACCCCCATACGTTCTAAGCGTTTGATCAACATGGCACGTAAAGGCTCACGACGCTCAACTTCTTGCCACATTAATCCGGAAACTTGATGTTCTAGCAGACGACGAATCGAGGTCATCTCTTCGCGCATTGATTCCAACTCACTGACTGCAACCACAGGTTCATCTGGAACCTTGCGATCATAACGCGAAGGATCCAGTCGAGGTTGGCGGCGCACATTAGCATCATCTTGCAGTAATTTACTCAGCGCAGAGTCAGGGCGTTGACGCTCTGAACCACTGTTCATGTTTCTTTGCGGGGCACGGTTTTCTGACTGACGTCTCAGTAACGCAGTGAGTGAATCTTCATTTTCCGCACGATGATCTTGTTCATCCGCTGCACCATGGCTGTATTGTTTGAGCATATTGGCAAAACGTTGAGTCATAGACCGTCCGCTGTCAGCACTCGATTGCAGACTGACGCGATCATCGACCAACTCTCGGCTCTTAGTCGGCTTGACTGAAGGGGAGATTTGGTTATAGCCGTGTCTAGGCTGCGAATTGTAACGCTTAGCAGGTGTTGGTGCAGCAGGTGCAGTATCCCCATCCACGGCTGCTACAATTTCGACCCCGCCCGCGACTTTTTTATTCGACATGATCACCGCATCCACGCCCAGTTCTTCTTTAACCTGAAGCAGCGCGGTTTTCATGTCTTTGGCAAAAAATCGTTTTATTTTCAAAGCAGATTTCCGTCTTTAAAAAACGTGCGGACGATTAATTACCCACGGCCTGCACAATTCGAATTTGTTTTTCATCGGGGATCTCCTGATAGGAGAGTACGCGAAGGTTAGGAATGGTATTTTTCACAAACTTCGCCAGTGTTGAACGCAATACGCCAGATGTCAGCAATACCGCAGGTTCCCCTTTCAACTCCTGCTCTTGGGTAGCATGGCTTAACGCCATTTGCAGTCTTTCTGCCAGTCCAGGTTCTATTCCCGCAGACTCACCACCCGAAGCCTGCATTGTCTGATGCAAAATTTGTTCCAGCTCTGGAATCAATGTAATCACGGGCAACTCCGGCTCTACCCCATTGATTTCTTGAACAATAAGTCGTTTTAGCGAGATACGCACAGCTGCAGTCAAAATGTCGGGTTCTTGACTCTTACTCGCGTATTCAGAAAGGGTTTGTACAATGGTTCGAATATCTCGAATTGGGATCGCTTCATTGAGTAGGTTTTGTAGCACTTTCACTACCGCACCGAGCGATAACTGATCAGGCACGAAATTTTCCACCAATTTAGGCGCTGAACGCGAAAGCATTTCTAGTAGATTTTGAACTTCTTCATGGCCAATCAGCTGTGCCGCATTATTGGTAAGTAACTGGCTAAGATGGGTGGCCAACACGGTGGAGGAATCCACTACCGTATAGCCTAATGCTTGCGCATGTTCACGCTGCTCTTCTCTGATCCATACTGCATCCAATCCAAAAGCGGGGTCGCGTGTGCGCTCACCATCAATCATCCCATACACTTGACCAGGGTTTATCGCTAATTCTTGGTCTGGACGGATCTCGGCCTCCCCCACCGCAACCCCCATCAAGGTGATACGATAGCTGTTGGGAGTTAGTTCCAAATTGTCACGGATGTGTACAGGAGGAATAAGGAAACCAAAATCTTGTGACAGTTTTTTGCGCACCCCTTTAACTCGCTCAAGTAATTCCCCACCTTGGT
>JBOFIW010000388.1:0-3185 GCA_051650365.1 Vibrio sp.
CCGCTTTGGTGGATGGTAATGTATGCACAGACCCTGCGCCTATTGGGTTCATACATCTCTCCTAAGTCATTCTCTGAATCTATATCGACCACAAACAAAAAAACTTGCGTGATTTTTACACTTTGTGTGTGAAAAACAAGCTGGCAAATACTATGCCAACTTTTAGTCGTTGATGGCTTGAGAATGTGATTTATCCTTAAATTGGATCTGTTTTGTTTATTTTCAATGACTTAGTTTGTTAAGCTTAATGAGCTTCTTGAGTAGCACTTATTGTGGAAGCGAGTACGGGAAAGTCATCGTTACTTTGAGCGGCTATTTTCTTCGGTAAACTCGCAGCATAAAATCGGCTTCACATTCGAAGGTTTCACTCGTACTGACATGAGTTTTAAATGTGTCGCTTGCTCGCCATGCAAAGGGCGTCATTTGTAGCAAATCAGCGGCCTCTGCACCACTGAGTGTCATTGGGTAGTGAAGCTTGTATTCTTCAACCAGTTCAAATCCAGCCAGAGCTTCTGGTTGTTCCTCATGTAAGCGAACTTGATCATAGATCCCTTGTTTGAATTGATAAAGATGACGAGCTGCTGGAGTTACGGTGATTACAACACCGCCCACTTTAACGCAACGTTCTAATTCAGTGTCTTTGCATGGTGCGTAGATGCGGATCACACCATCTATGCTTTGTTCTGCAAAGGGCAGGCGATGGCTGGATGCGACGGCAAACAGGCATTCTGGGTAGCGTTTTGCGGCGTAACGAATGGCAACTTTGGAAATATCTAGCCCAAACGTTTGGGCAGAATTATCTTGTTTGTACAGAGTTTTGGCGAAAAAGTCTGTGTAGTAGCCCTCTCCACAGCCGATATCAAGCAGTGTCTGTTGATGGCCGGTTAAGTATTTTTGACAAATCTCAGCGACTTTTTCACGCATTGGTGCGTAATGGCCAGTTTGCAAAAACCGACGACGCGCTTGAGTCATTTCTTTGTTGTCGCCAGGATCTTTTGAGCGCTTATGCTGAACGGGCATCAAGTTGACATAGCCTTCTTTTGCCACGTCAAACTGGTGACGATGGGCGCAGGAGTACGTGTTTTGGTTAAGCGTCAGAGGCTGCTCACAAAGGGGGCACAAAAAGGTCATGGTGGTCTCAATCAACAAAATAGAGGCGTAAGTTTAGCGGTTGAAGCGTGAAATAAAAAGGCAAGGATAAGTTTTGGATTTACTGGTGGTGGTTTGCTAAGCAGACTGAGGCCAACTAACAAGCCGCGACCTCAGTCCAGTTTTCAGAGTCTAGAAATTAAAAGCGATACCTGTGGAAAGGAAGGTCGATTGCTGGTCAAAAAACGTGATTGCGTCATCGGTTTCACTGAATCCTGCCATCGCATTAATTGCCACATTGTTCCAGCCGAAGGGAGCACGGTAGACATAAAGCGCAAATGCACTCCAGCGATCCGCCTCTCTCGCGGTAGCAAAAATGGGGTGTACGGTATTGTAGTTCTCTTGACCATAACTGAAGGTTAAAAATAGCGCTTGTGGACCTGCAAAGGTATTGATTCCTAGCTGATAATCGAAGGCAGTAAAATCAAAAGCATTACCCTGAGCGTCCCGTTGGGTATAACTGATTTTCGGCACTAAAGACCAAAAGCGGCTAAATGGTAGAGATACTTCCGCGGAAATCCTTTGATAGTCACTGTTACGATTCAACAGAGCGGTTTGCTCGTTACTTAACCCAGATATAGTGCCACTTTGTTCTTCATCGACTTGATAGTCTAGATAGGCATAGCGCAGAGTCAGCGGAAATGCGAAAGGGGCGGTATAAGCTAAGCGTCCACCTTGTGCGCTAATGTCAGTAGCGGATCTTGCCGTTTGGGTAAGATAGGGGTCACGCCATGTCTCATTCACCCCTGGCAGAAAGGGAAAATAGGCTAGCGTAACTTCACCCAATCTATCAAATCTATGGGTCACGCCGAGTTCCGCTTGTAGATGCCCTTCAATAATTTGATCCGAACTCTGACCTGCAAAGAGCTGAGTTCTTCCAGAGGCAAAGGTGTACTGAATATTTCCTAACGGAGCAAACAACAATTCAGCGGTGCTCTGTCCTGATTGCTGCAAATTCTCGGTTATAGCATTGTCATCATTGGTGTTCATCTGCGACTGACTACGTACGTAAAAACTGTTGAGGCTTAACGTAACATCCCACCCCGGTTGATTTTTATCCGAAAAGCTTTGAGCGTGAGTAACCTGTGACAGAGAGGAAAAAAGCAAGGTAGCGAGACAAAAGTGTACATTTTTCATTAGGCATCCTTACCAAATGTATGCTGTGCATCGAGAGGCACAATTATACCGAGCTGAATAAGAAGCGCCATGACGAAAATATGAACAAAAATGATTAGGTGAATGATATCGTTGAGCTGTTCATGTCAATAAGTTGCTCAAGACATGAGGGTTTGGGCTGAAAAACAGCGCGATTCGAGTTGAATTCACTATGTATTGTGTGTTTTAACTCGTCTGAGATACGCGCTGCTTGATAAGGAATTAATGCGTATGGCTAGAGATCTGTGTGCTCAACTGATGGGTTTGCCCTGGTTGAAGTGTTTTGCCTGTGGCCAGTGATGGAGCATGGAGCGTTGATTCCACACACAAGAAATGTAAGTAACCATCATCATTCATATCAGCCATGGCTTGAGCGCCTTGTAGCCAAGGATTCCATAATACCGCAGAGTTATGGCCTTGGTTTTCAACCGTCAACGTCCGTGCTAGCACAGGATCTTGCACTTGGATCAAATCTTCGGGTTGTGTATAAACGCGATCGATAGTATCGGTGAGTATCAGGTTATCACCGCCTAAACAAAGCTTCGCTTCCTGTAAACTATCGAGATATTCTTCCCCCATACCTGAGGTTTGAGTTTCACGTATATCACCCACGTGCAGATAAGTGTGTAGCGCACCAGAGAATGTCCATGCTTTTTGGTCAGTGTTAGTCACATCAAGCGTTACTTTCAAGCTTTCACTGATTTCTACATGTAAGCGAACATCAAATTGGTATGGCCAAATCGCCAAACTCTCAGGTGTAGTTTGCAAACCGAGTGTCACGATAACACCTTGCTCATTTTCTCTGTGTTCAATCAGTTTCCATTCTTGATTACGTGCAAAACCATGTGCAGGTGTTGCAATACGGCCAAACCATGGCCAAC
>JBOFIW010000389.1:0-5810 GCA_051650365.1 Vibrio sp.
TCGAACATAATGACGCCTCATATTGCGGCGTCATTATACTTAACGCAGAGAGAATGTCGCCTCACTTGCACAATGACTCTCATTAAGCGACTTCATTTATAGAGCACAAGCGAGATGCAATGCCGATGGTTCAAATGCCCCCCCTATTGGTTCTCTTTCTGCTGAGTAGAGATTGTAAGCATAGTGTTCTTCACGCAATGAGGTGACGTTTTCTAAAGCAATCAGTTTTGTGTCACCCTGACTGGCTATCGCTTTCACTCGCATATAAGTCTTTGGCTGCACTAACACTTCTGCTTCATCATCGTAGTTAGAAGCCCATGTCGACAATACATTTCCTCCTTGTGTAAGGTCTATTTCAAATTTAACTTTTGTGAAACCACCATCTATATTATTAATCTTAAGAAATGCCTCTGCCACTTCTGGCAAGATTGTGGTAGACATAAATCCCGGCTCATAGACAACATCTCCAACATTTAACTCAGCGACTAAATTAGCCTGTAATTTTGTTCCTCGATATACTTTTCCATTGTATCTAGGCAACTTATTCATTCCTGAACGAAACGTATCAATTTGCCCCTTTAATATCTCTGACAAACGCTTTTTACCAATAAAAGTACCACCATATTTTTCATTAAACGCCTTATCTCTATAATACTCATTAAATAACTTATATGTACCATCAAGCTTAGTATATTCTTTAATGGCATTAGTTTCATCAGATGTAAGTTTTTCCGCACTAATATTGTATGCTTTAATTGAATCATGGTTAAATTTTTTAGCTATACTCTTTTGAACCTTATAAGTTCGAGGAATTGAAGTAAAACCTTCAAAATATGCCCCATAAGCGTGAAATGAAAAACCAACAAAAGAAAGCAACAACCATGACAAATAAGCTAATTTATGTTTAACATTAAATGACATTACAGACATTATGCACTCCCCCAGCTTGCTCTACGAGCGGTTTGGTAATCTCTGTAACCTGCATAGGCTCTCCATTATAAAAATTATAGATAGCCCCCTTAAAACCCTTTAAGTTATCCACTGTTTCTAAAGCTAGATAATCTATCCCATCAATTTTTTCCATATGAGCTATTTTTAGTGGCGTACTATTCAGGATTAAAATCTCCGAATCATTAGCATGATCTAAAACTAAGGGTGCCGCAGAATGATTAACTTTAATTTCCAGTAGAACTTTAGTTCTACCTTCTTCACTCCACGTATTTTCAAAATAATTTTTCGCAGTTTCAGGGAGAAATGATGTTGAAAAAAATCCAGGATCGACAACTATGTCACCTGTTTTTAACTTTTGCATAAGATCTGTTCTAATGCTAGTAGCTCTAAATGCTTTGCCTTTATATACAGGCAGTTTTCTCAGCCCAGAGTTTAAATCGGCTATGTATTTCTTCACTTTAGAAATACCTTCTACTCCATGCTGTGGATATTTAACCAAAAATTCATTGGGTTCTCTCAGGTAAGTATTAATAGGATCATAAATATGACCGGTGTATGCATTAATAATGATTTCCTCATCTGAAGTTAAAGAATTTTGACTAAAATCAAGAGCAGCCTTTGACCATTTAGCAAAACCTCTATGTTTATTTGTTCTAATTTCAACATTTTCTCTTAAATTTGAAACAGGCTTGCGTAAATCAATAAAATAGTCGTTCGCAAGAGCATTTAAAGAAAAACAGCTTAACATTAGACAGGTAATAATTTTCATAATAATGCTCCATTAAAAGCAAATGAGTGGCTCTGAACTATAAAATGCTTTTTTACCCTCAAAAATACCCTCATGAAGTTCTTTATTAATTTTCTGTTTTCCCGTATTAAAGTCTACTTCTACATAATGTCCTTCATTCACTTGAGATATCGCGACAACATCAGATTCGTTAGCAAGCCGAACGATATGAACCTGTTTAGTCGTTTTAGGATGGGCTATTTTCATAGGCTCATCGCCTACTTTTAAGATCTCGTATTCAATAGGAATACCATTACGATTAGTAAATGAAAATGAATGGCTAAAGTCGCCAAAATCACCTTTTAATTTTGCCGTATAGAAAGGTAGCTTTCGTGAACCTCTTATAAGTTCAGGGATAATAAAACTTGCAGCGACATTCACTGAGCTACCCGCCACATTGTACACACCTGACTGGCGCTCATGCAGCTTATCGCCTGTCGCTGCAATATCAATAGACAAGCCCAAGTTAGTCGTGTTTAAGGCAATATCAAGAGGGATTCCAATTTCCGGAACAAGTATAGCAAGCACAGGAGTGAAATTGACTATTGCAGAAATTGTTCTAAGCGTATGATCTCTTCTTACTTCACTATCCGATTTAATTTGTATATCACTATCACTTACTAGCCGAGCTTGAGTTGCATCAGCCAAAGCATTAAAAGCATTTCCAGAGATCAATGTCTTATTATATAGAATATAACTTGATGCCCATGAACCATCTGCCAGCCCTTTAAGAGCATTATCTACGCCCGTATAAGATGTACCATCTTGTCGGTCATAGAGAGAAAAGTGTTGTGCAAAAGCTTTTCTCTCTGATGTTTTTTTCAACTGTTGGACAAGGTAATTACGAACTTGTTGTTCAAAAGATTGTCCACTCCTATAAATAAACTCAACAAAAGGTTTATTAGATCCAGGAATGTATAACAATGCAAAAGTGCTATCAATTGACTCTATCCATAGAATTGAATTACTTTTATAACCATAAATATCTAAATTATAGTTTTGCCCCAATGAAAAATCGTTATTAACCATAGCTTCTATTAGTAGGCTGGCCTCATAGGAGATTTCATTTTTTTTGAACGCTTGAAACCCAGAAAAACCAAAGGAGTCTTTATAAATATGAGAGTATTCAGGTTTATTTTCACGCCAGAACAGTTTAGAACTTTCTGTAAATTTCGATTGCAAATCATATTCCCAAACAAATTTGGCAACATTACTTGGTAAAATTTTCACTTCGTTGCTAACGCCGTACTTTGACTCTCCATAGCCAGAGTAATACACCCCAGAGTATGAACTTAAGTTATCCGGTTCAAAATTCTGAAAAGCATTTGCTAATGCAGCATCTGTTAATTTTACTGCACTGATAACATCTCGTTTGCTATGTTGCCATCCGGTAAATGCATTTCTATCTGAAGCTGCACCATTGAAGGTAACATAATAGAGATCTTCTGAATCAAAGCTTCCCTTAAAGTCTGCAACAACTCCCTGAGCACCAAATTTATTATTTAACGCCTCTCGGATCATTGCTCTTGGGTCAGGTATTTGTCCCATTATTCTTTCATAGCGTTCAATCCAATTAGATTGCCATTCTGTATTATATTTATTTTCCAACTCACTTATTCGCTCTGGAACGCTTACAACTGAATAATTAGAATGATGAACTGACTGTGCATAAACCTGATCACTGAGCCCCATGAATAGTGTCGAGACTACCACGACCTGTAGGATATTCATTGAGGTGTTGTTTTTATTTTTCATTAAAATGACCTTGTGAGTAATTAATAATCCATTTATTAATAACACTTAAAATAGTAATTAAAACAAAAAAGAACAAACAAAAACGACATACTATTAATATTTGAATCAGTATCACAATCATAATGAATGGATTTTTATTAATTTTAGGTCTTAATAAGCAAGCTCAACATAACTTAAGAGGAATTATTATGCCTACACTTTGTCTTCCTGAATCACTTTATCCAATTAATATAGTTACTAATGAAGAGATAGTGAATTTTATTAACCTGCACCACCCTAATATTCGTCATAAAGATCGTGCATTTGAAATGATCTATAATACAACAATTCAAAAACGCCATACGATAATTCCATTTGATGAAATTATGAAACTCGATAATTTTGGTCAACGAGGTGAGCTTTACGAAAAATATTCTAAAATTCTAGCCATTAAAGCTGCAGCAAAAGCATTGAGTAATGCCGAATTACAACCAGAAGAGATCTCGATGGTCATCGTCACTTCATGCACGGGCTTTATGATGCCCTCCTTGACTGCCTATTTAATTAACCAACTTAACTTACGAGACAACACGATTCAGTTACCTATTTCCCAGATGGGATGCGTGGGTGGTGCGTTTGCTATCAATCGAGCTTATGAACACTGCCTACAATCAAAGAAAAACAATGTGTTGATAGTGTCAGTTGAAACCTCTTCACTCTGCTTTCATCGTCAGGCTGACCGATTACAAGACTTTATCTCTGATGCTTTATTTGGGGATGGTGTCGCGAGCGTTGTGATGCGAGGAGACGATAACCTCAGTGGTTTCAAAATCTTAGCCAAATATGGCTTCATAATTAAGGATACCGAGTCTTACATTAAATATGGAATTACCGACCAAGGATTTCACTTCTCTCTCGATAAAGAAGTGATGTACTCCGTAGAGTTGGCTGCGCCTGAGA
Source organism: Vibrio sp. (assembly GCA_051650365.1). Taxonomy (GTDB): domain Bacteria; phylum Pseudomonadota; class Gammaproteobacteria; order Enterobacterales; family Vibrionaceae; genus Vibrio. Next base: position 4,433 of record JBOFIW010000389.1, read on the forward strand.
TGGAGAAATTTATCGTTCAGGAGTTGGGAGGACTAGATCAAATCGACTTTTATATTTCTCACACAGGAGGCAGACGAATTTTAGATGAAGTTCAACGCTGCCTTCAACTTCCTCCCTCACATCTACATCACTCAAGAGAGTGCTTACGTTTGACTGGCAATACCTCAAGTGTAGCGGTACTTGATGTTCTTTCTAGGCACTTTACTGAAAGAAAACAAGGTGAGAGAGGTGTAATTTCCGCTTTTGGCCCAGGTTTTACTACTGAGCTTGCAATTGGTGTATGGGTTTAAGATTTATTTTCATACCCCCAAGCAGACTTCTAAAAAAGTAATGCAGATCGGACTGAAGTAAAAAAGCCGAAACACATCAATTGTGTTTCGGCTTTTCAGCAATATTGATTAATAACTTCTGTAGATAACGCTACCGTTAAGCAAAAAACACCATCAGCATCAAGACCGGACAAACTAGGCGTACATACCAAGGCCAGATTTTCCAAAACAAGCTGTTCTCCACCTCAGGGCAACCTTGTTTCAGCTCAGAGAGGATCTGATTACGATTCCAAATCCAACCTGCAATTAAAGTAATGAAGAGTGCAATGATCGGCTGTGAATAAACCGTTGTAAATTCAATCACTAGCCCAAATAGGCTAGAGAAATTCAACACAATAACGCCAGAGATCAATGTGACTAAACCACCAATCCATACCACCGCAGTCGAACGCTTATGCTGCAACTCTTCAACTGCACAAGCCACTGGTACTTCTAGCATAGAGATTGAAGAAGTCAGCGCAGCAATAATCATCAGTAAAAAGAAGACTACGCCAATTACCGCCCCAATGGCCCCCATAGTGTCAAACATCGCTGGTAACACGGTAAATACCAAGGTATCCGAGTTGAGTAACTCACCGGAGGCAGAGAAAATCTCTACACCATTGTGTTTAGCCACAAACATAGCAGGAAGCACCATCAAACCCGCAATGAAAGCCACACTAGTATCAATCAATGCCACTTGAGCCGCTGTTTTTGGAATGTTCGCTTCTTTGTTCAAGTACGAACCATAGGTGGTCATCACACACACACCCAGTGACAATGAGAAGAAGGCTTGCCCCATCGCACTCACAACCACATTCGGAGTGAAGTGACTGAGATCCGGCACCAAATACATCTTGAGACCATCCAACGCACCCTCTTGGGTAAAGATGTACACCGTCAGTAAACCAAAAAGAACAAACAACAGTGGCATCAAGCGTGTAGACCATTTCTCGATACCATTAGCAACGCCATTACGCACCACAAACATAGTCAAAATCATGAAAGCGACCATTAGAATTAGGTTTCGCTCAGTGCTAAACGAGGTTAACCATTGACTCGCACTGTCC
>JBOFIW010000390.1:0-3477 GCA_051650365.1 Vibrio sp.
TCAAGAGTAAAATCCATAGCTAACAGTGCTAACACCCAAGCAAGATGTTGATTATGCTGACAATCCAATGATGTATGAACAAATGGATAAGTGATCTGTTGTGGAGTGTTCGCCTCAGTAAGCCACTGATCCATTTGGACATCGCCGTCAAATGGATCGGGCTGCCCCACCTTCACCGTACAGTTGGCCTGATGTACTGGCTGCCCTGCTAAATACTGTATGTAATAATCTAAAGGCTCACTTGCGTTCTCTGGGGAGCACACATCACTGCCAATCACTACCGAACACCCACCGGTTAATACAAAATATGGGCTATCACCCACATCTAATCTGATGTGTTGTATGGTAAACCCCTGCTTTTCAGCCAGAAATAACACTGATTGCACACGGCCAGTGAATGCAGCCATGTGACGGGGAAAAACTAAGCGAGCCATCATTGCTCCTCAGCTAATTCTTTAACTAATGGATGGTAGAGCTCAGCACCCGAGGCTAAAAACTCTTGAGATTTATCGTGCATTCCTTGTTGAGCCAATTTCTCCGGCATAGTCAATTCAATGACTGAAGTCTCTGAGGTTTGTTGATGATTAGCGTAATCTCTTACCTCTTGTGAAATCTTCATAGAACAAAATTTAGGGCCACACATAGAACAGAAATGGGCAACCTTACCCGACTCTTGCGGTAAAGTTTCATCATGGAAAGCACGAGCTGTTACCGGATCTAATGCGAGGTTGAATTGGTCTTCCCAACGGAATTCAAAACGCGCCTTTGATAATGCATTGTCGCGAATCTGAGCCCCTGGATGCCCTTTTGCTAAATCAGCAGCATGTGCAGCTAACTTGTACGTAATAAGGCCTGTTTTAACATCTTCTTTATTGGGTAAGCCTAAGTGCTCTTTCGGAGTTACATAGCAGAGCATGGCACACCCAAACCAACCAATCATTGCCGCACCAATACCTGAGGTAATGTGATCATAACCAGGAGCGATATCGGTGGTTAATGGTCCAAGAGTATAAAAAGGAGCCTCATGGCAGTGTTTAAGCTGCTCATCCATATTCGCCTTAATCAAATGCATCGGCACATGTCCTGGGCCTTCAATCATGACCTGAACATCATATTCCCAAGCTATTTGGGTTAGCTCACCAAGGGTACGTAACTCAGCAAATTGTGCTTCATCGTTAGCATCAGCAATCGATCCTGGACGAAGTCCATCTCCAAGAGATAGAGCCACATCATATTGCGCACAAATCTCACAGATTTCACGAAAATGGGTATAAAGGAAATTCTCCTTATGGTGAGAAAGACACCATTTAGCAATGATAGAACCACCGCGAGAGACAATCCCAGTCATGCGTTTTGCCGTCATCGGCACATAACGCAATAACAAACCGGCATGAATCGTAAAATAGTCCACGCCTTGCTCGGCTTGCTCAAGCAAAGTGTCACGCATGACTTCCCAAGTGAGATTTTCAGCGATGCCATTCACTTTTTCTAGCGCTTGATACATAGGTACAGTACCAATAGGGACAGGGCTATTGCGCAGAATCCATTCCCGTGTTTCGTGAATATTCCGCCCAGTAGAAAGATCCATTACCGTATCTGCACCCCAGCGAGTAGCCCACACCAGTTTCTCCACCTCCTCTTCGATAGATGAACTGACCGAAGAGTTACCAATATTCGCGTTCACCTTAACCAAGAAATTACGGCCAATGATCATTGGCTCGGATTCGGGATGATTAATATTGCATGGGATAATGGCACGCCCTTCTGCAACTTCATTGCGTACGAATTCAGGGGTAATCAAATCAGGAAGGTGTGCTCCAAAGTTCTGGCCTGCATGTTGCTGAGTTAAACTGGGGTTTTGATTAGATTGGCGACGAGAGTTTTCTCTAATCGCAACGAACTCCATTTCAGGTGTAACAATACCCTGTCTTGCGTAATGTAACTGAGTCACTCGACGCTGCTCTACAGACCGTCGAATACGAGGAAGATATCCATAGCGCAGCTCATCAAGTGTCTCATCGGCCAATCGCTCACGAGCAAAATGAGAACTCATATTAGATAGAATCTGGGTATCCTGACGCTCTTCAATCCATGACTCTCTCAGTTTAGGGAGTCCTGTATAGAGGTCTATATCATGCTCAGGATCAGTATAAACACCAGAGGTGTCGTAGACACAGATCGGCTCGTTAGGCTCAAAAATAGGTGCCTCTTTGCTACCACCGACCAAGGTATTACTGAGGGCAATTTCACGCACAGGCACACGAATATCCGCACGAGATCCTACAAGATATGTCTTTTGAGAGCTTGGATAGGGTTCAACTGAAAGTGTTTCTATAAAACGTTTAGCTTCCAGTCTTGCTTGTTTACGATTCGACATAGCATTTCCTTTTTAATAAGAGGGAGAAATGCTTGACGGAAAAATGCTATAAGAGGTGAGTCGACAGGTAAGAGCGCTACTAAAAATAATAGGTCATCCAGAGAGTCTTCTCTTGTTCCCTTCGCAGGTATTAACCTGATCAGGTTCAACGGATCCCGAATAAACGGTCTCAGCCCAATGGCACTCCGACAAGTGGAAGCATTATAGATAAAGGTTATTGGTTAACCAAGTAAAATGACTGTTTCATTCATCAACTTTTTATTAACCAGTAGAACCCAAGCCAAGCAGCGGAAATACTCAAAATCACGTTGAGCAGCACATTCGCTCCCATCTTAAAAAAGGCTCCTTGTTGCATTAACAGCACATTGTCCATTGAGAAAGTAGAGAATGTCGTCAATGCCCCCAGAAAACCGAGGCCAATCACTTGTTTCCACGGGTAAGGGCTTAACCACTCATTTTCAACACAAGCAATCAAAACCCCCATAGTGAATGAACCAACAACATTCACGGTGAGTGTTCCCACAGGGAAACCTCGGCCAAAAAGAGTAATGCACATTTCCGAAACTAAGAAACGGGCACAAGCGCCAATCGCCCCCCCCAAAGCAATAAACCCCAACATAGATAGCGGCATGCTTGTTCCTCCATTATTTAGAGAAGCTATTTTAAACATTCATAAAGATAAAGTGCGATATTTCAGCGCAAGAATAGATTTAATTAAAGGAAGAAATCGGGGAGAAGGAAAGGCATGAGATGGTAAATAAGAAAAGTTACATACGTCACGTATCATGATGCTCGACTTGAGTTTGTCAAAACACAGATAAAGAAAAACCTCAGCATTGCTGCTGAGGTTTAATATATGGCAGGGGTGGAGAGATTCGAACTCCCAACACGCGGATTTGGAATCCGCTGCTCTGCCAATTGGAGCTACACCCCTGTTGTTCTTGTGAGCCTAAGCTCTAAATAAGTGGCGGAGCGGACGGGACTCGAACCCGCGACCCCCGGCGTGACAGGCCGGTATTCTAACCAACTGAACTACCGCTCCGCATTGGTTAGCGCTTGGTGCTAAATTAAAAGCCTGGCGATGTTCTACTCTCACATGG
>JBOFIW010000391.1:0-2324 GCA_051650365.1 Vibrio sp.
AAAAGAAAGCGATTTTTCTGACCTCTTTTGGCAATAGACACCCATCCAGTGATGAGATCGATACGCTCTATTTACTCACTCCTCATTTGTATTTGGCGTCTGACTCTATCGCACAACAATCACAGCAGTTGCATTTACCGCCCCCTCTCAATCCATTAACCGATCGAGAATGTGAGCTACTCCCGTGGCTAAAATTGGGGAAAAGTAACTGGGAAATCAGTCGTTTGTTGAACATCAGTGAACGCACAGTGAAGTACCACCTGCAAAACATTTATCGGAAACTGGAAACGCATAATCGTACCCACGCGATTGCGAAAGCGATTGAACTCGGTTGGTACAAAGAATAAATAACAAAACGGATATACCCTCCCCACTTTGCGTTTCAGCCCCAAGTGGGAAGGGTATAGGCTTAGGAATTCCTAAGCCTATCATCAAGATACATTGCTAAAACTACACAGTCTGCGTTTGCTGTCTCAGCACTTTCTTCGATTGTCCTGTGACTTTGAGCAACGCTGGAACCAACAAGAGATCCAATATAAGTGCAATCATTATTGTAATGGCCGTCATCAAGCCCATATCGGCATTCATCTTAAAGCTGCTGCTTGCTAGCACTAAGAAACCAGCACTGAGCACCAAAGTGGTACCGATAATGGCAACACCTGTTTCTCTGACCGCAGTCACAATCGCCTCATTTTCTGATTGCCCTTCTTTACGCACAGTATGGAAACGATAGAGCAAATGGATAGTGTCATCGACCACAATACCTAACGTCATACTCGCAATGACGGACAGACTAAGCCCAACCTCGCCCACCAGAATGCCCCACAAACCAAATGCGATAGAAGCGGGTAGCACGTTAGGCAACAGACTAATTAAGCCTAAACGTACTGAACGCAAGATAAGCCCAATCAACAATGAAATTACCAGCAAAGCTCCCGCGGATGCCGTTAACATGCTGACGTTATTACGGTAACCAATATGAGCAAACATGATGTCAGCACTTACTCCAGGGCTTACGCTCGATTCAGGAAATAGAGCTAACAATTGTTGGCGTAAGTTTGCTTCAAGGCTCACCAAATCGTTGGAAGACATCTTCTTCGCCGTCACAACCACTCGCAGCTCTTGTTTATCCAGTGCAACTTGATTGCTGAGGGTTAAGCCATAAGGCAGAGACATGTCATAAAGCAGCAAGGTTTGCGCAGACAAATCGGGATCCGTTGGCAATTGGTAGAAAGCCGGATCATCGTCATGCAAGCTGCTATTCAAACGCTTCATGATGTCAGTGAGCGACTGCACATGATAAACACCCTGTGTTTCACGCGCGGTTGCCACAAAGCTATCGAGTTTGTTTAGGAAATCAGGAGATGTCACCAGCTCTCCTTTTTCCGGTCTGATCGCGTATTGAATACTCGCCACACCAGTGAGATTCGCATAGGTAAAATCATTCGCTTGGCGCACCGCATAAGAGTGATCGAAGTACTCGAATAGAGTGTCATCAATATCGTTGCGAACCATATTCGCGGCGACAACTAGGCTGCACACCACGATAACCGCAATTTTCAACCCCGGTTTGGCCATTGACCACTGAGCAATACGCTCTAATGGCTTTGCTGAACCTTGTGGGTTTGAAACGGACAGCAGTTCCACTTTGCGCTGACGGCCTACCGGCAGCACAGCAAGCAATGCGGGCACCAAGAATAAGGTCAACAGCATGGCAGCGAGCACGCCCATAGCCGTGATATTACCCAGATCGTTAAACGGTGGAGAATCACTGAAGTTCATCGAAAGGAAGCCCACCGCGGTGGTCAAGCTGGTCAAAATGATCGGTAAGCGGTGTTTACGCATGGAGTACTGAAGCGCGTCTTTTTTCACCAGCCCATTTTGAATCCCTTGTCGGTATCCTTGGAGGAAATGGATACAATCTGCTACCGCCATCGTTAAGATGATCAAAGGCGCAGAAGCCGATGGCGAGGTAATGGCCATACCAAGCCACCCGGCTGATCCTAAAGCGATAAAGATGGATGAGACGATCGTGAGTGTCATCACGACTGAGCTCCAGACACTACGCAGGTAAATGCCCGTTCCAACAATGATCAGCAGTAATGCTGCTGGAACCAAACTCCCCATATCACGTTGGGCGGCCTCACCAAACGCATCGTTTTGCATCACTTGCCCAGTCAAGTAGAAAGAAAGGTTTGGATAGCGTGCTTCCATCTCTTGCTTCTTGTCTTGCCAAAATTGAGCAATTTCACGTACTTCTTCAGATTGCCCTTCGGTGGTCAAACTGACGAGTACATTGATCGCTGTCGAGTGTGCATCCTGAG
>JBOFIW010000392.1:0-1518 GCA_051650365.1 Vibrio sp.
AACTGCTAAAGGTATGCGTATCATCGACAAGAAAGGCATCGATGCTGTTCTTGTAGAGATCCGTGCACGTGGCGAAAACGTTTAAGAGGAATTGAGCAATGGCTAAAGGCATTCGCGAAAAAATCCGCCTAGTATCATCTGCAGGTACAGGTCACTTCTACACCACTGATAAGAACAAGCGCAATATGCCTGGCAAGTTCGAGATCAAGAAATATGATCCTGTAGTTCGCCAGCACGTTGTGTACAAAGAAGCAAAAATCAAGTAATTGATTTCGCTCTTGTTTACAGTGCGTGAAAAAACCCAGCCTTTGGTTGGGTTTTTTTCTATCTGCAATTTGAGTTTTTGGCCTCTGCAATTCAAAGTGCCCCTGTTAGGGAATTTGCTTCACTAGGATCTTCCCGCACACTTTGCTACTCTCAAAACGTTTGCTTATCGCAAGGAGTGATTATGCGCGTTTCTCCTCATCGACGTCGCCGTTGGAATAACATCATGATCTTGGCTGTGATTGGTTTTATTGCGGTGATCAATTTGCCAGCACTGATTAAAACCTATCTCTTACCTGAACCTGTTAGCCAGTTTCCAACGTTACTTCGAGCCGATGCCACCTTACAAACGCTGAATTTCCCACAGTTTTCTTTAGAAAAGAGCCGTGAAGAGTGGCTAGCAACGCCGGAATTGAGTATTGATGCTGAAGAGTTGGTGAAGCGCTGGCAATCGTTAACAGGTACAGAAGTCGATGAAGCCACTTATCGCTCATTACAACCGACGCTGCCAACGCCAGAAACGATTGAAGTGTGGTATGCCGATCATACAGAGCCACAAAGGATCACCGTCTATCAAACTCCGCAATTTTGGTTGCTGAAAAACTGGCAAGATCACTGGATAGCTGTCTCTGTTGAGGCGAGTTATTTATTCCCTGCCCCATTGTAAGAGGTCAGCATGCCTGAGTTACCAGAAGTTGAAGTCAGTCGTTTAGGGATTTCCCCACATTTGGTCGGGGGTGCGATTCAATCCTTAATCTTACGTACGCCCAAATTGCGCTGGCCGATTCCCCAAGAACTTAAACAACTTGAAGGACAGACCATTCTTGCGATTCATCGTCGAGCTAAATATCTGATTATTGAAACAGCAGTCGGTAGTGCGATTGTTCATTTGGGTATGTCCGGCTCGCTGCGCATTTTGGATGGTGATTTTCCTGCCGCGAAACACGATCACGTGGATCTGGTGATGACCAGCGGCAAACGGCTGCGCTATAACGATCCGCGTCGCTTCGGGGCTTGGTTATGGTGTGCGCCTGATGAGAGTCATGAAGTGCTCGGTCGTTTAGGACCGGAGCCTCTGACCGAAGCTTTTAGCGCTGAATATATGGCGGAAAAAGCGCGCAACAAACGCATTGCAGTAAAGGCTTTTATTATGGATAACGCAGCAGTCGTGGGTGTGGGTAATATCTACGCCAATGAATCGCTGTTTACATCACGCATCCATCCACTGCGTCCGGTTCACTCGCTGAGTTTAGA
>JBOFIW010000393.1:0-2658 GCA_051650365.1 Vibrio sp.
TTAGCACGTGGACGACGCTTATCAACGATCGCGATATCAATATCACCCAGTGCTTTAGCCGTTGCGCGAGCACGTACAACACCACCGAGATCTGGAGATACTACAACAGGGTCTTCCAAGTTACGTGCTTTCATATCTTCCAGCAGTACAGGTGTACCGAAAATGTTGTCTACTGGAACATCGAAGAAGCCTTGGATTTGCTCTGCGTGGAGGTCGATAGTTAGAACGCGATCAACACCAACGTTAGAAAGGAAATCTGCAACAACTTTTGCAGTGATTGGCACACGAGCCGAACGCACACGGCGGTCTTGGCGGGCATAACCAAAGTAAGGGATAACTGCCGTAATACGGCCTGCAGAAGCACGGCGCATTGCGTCAATCATTACCACCAGTTCCATCAGGTTGTCATTGGTCGGGGCACAGGTGGATTGAATGATAAATACATCGCTACCACGGACATTTTCATTGATTTGTACTGCTACTTCACCATCAGAGAAACGAGAAACAGTAGCATCACCAAGGGAAATGTACAGGCGATCAGCAATACGTTGGGCTAGTTCGGGTATTGCGTTACCAGCAAATAGCTTCATATCAGGCACGGTGGAAACCTCAGGGTTGCGTCCAGTTTTTAGTAAGGTCGGATTTTGGCTGATTGGTAGTCAGCCAACGTCTTTCTGAGCGGTGAAACATTGCGGCCTTGGGCTACAAACGCTAAGACGTTGTCAGATAATTGAGCAAAGACTGCCTGTGCATCTTTCCTGCTCGAAAACTCAGCAAAAACGCAAGATCCCGTCCCGGTCAATCTTGACGGCGCGTATTGTAGCAGCCATGAAAGTTGCTGATCAACCTCGGGGTACAGTGATCGGACAATTTTTTCGCAATCGTTTTCGTGGGAAGTGGCAAGAAGGCTTGCCAGATCACGCTTCGGCGTATTTCTCACTAGGTCAGGATGAGTAAAAATATCTTTTGTCGCAATGCTGACCGCTGGGCGCACCACTAAATACCATTTTTCTTCGGGTTCTACCGAGGATAATTCTTCTCCAACACCTTCAGCAAAGGCGGCAAAACCACGGGTAAAGACAGGGACATCCGCTCCAAGTGTCAACCCAATGTCGGCCAGTTGATCGTCGCTTAGTCCCGTTTGCCAGAGGTAATTGAGTGCGACTAAGGTGGTGGCTGCATTGGATGACCCCCCACCAATTCCGCCCCCCATCGGTAAAATTTTGTGCAGTTTGATGTCTGCGCCGAGTGGTGATTGACTTGCGTTTTTGAGTGCCATAGCCGCTTTGTAAATTAGGTTATCTTCTAAGGCAACATCGGCTAGATCAGGGGATAAGGTGATGCTCCCGCTGCGGTTTACTGTAATAGTCAGCTCGTCGCCGTAATCGAGAAACTGAAATAAGGTTTGAAGATCGTGGTAGCCATTGGGGCGACGACCGGTAATGTACAGAAACAGATTAAGCTTGGCCGGTGAGGGCCATATGGTAGTACCAGAGATCATGGGATCAGCATCCATTGTGAAATGACCAGTTGAATCGAGGTTTTATTTTGTTGGAGTTTGAGTTTATCTGGCAACGGAATGAGCTGATTTTGCCACTCAATGGCTTGGTAACGCTGATATTCCACTTGCCATTCTACTGTTGACGCTAGTTTGGTTAGGGAGGCAAGGGTATTTTGTTCGTTTAACTCATAATGACTGGCTTGGGTGGGTAAGCCTAAAATCCAATCTTCAAGTTGTTCTACGGGAATATCCAGCCCAGTCAAATTGCGAATTAAGTTTTGCGCATCTTGGTCGCGGTAAATTTGGTCATCATAAGTATCGACCTGCGCGCCTTGCTCATCGACTTGTAGGTTGAGAACGCTTTGACCTAGGAAATTGGTTAAACGTAGTGAAAGCTTCTGTGGCGTTTTTTGCCATTGAAAATTGAACGATTGACGCTGATTAGGCGCGATATAACCGAGTTTTCCCGTGAGTTGATAGGCTTGAATTTGCTGTAATACGAGCTGATGAGATTGCCACTGAACGTTGAGCGGCTGGGGAGGTGTCGTGGCACAACCCGCTAAGAGAAACAGACTCGCCACTCCTGGGAGCAGGCGACGTACGAGAGATTTCATAGTGCGTTTTTTATCCAAAGCGAGAACGAAAACGGGCTAACTATATCATTGATCTCACGAACTCAGGAAAACAAATCCGGTCTGCCCTTTCAATCAAAGAGGGCATCAAGTAAAATTCGGCCTCTAGTTCACCACCATATCTGAGAATCCTCTATAGATGTCTTTGCTTGCTATTGGAATCAATCACAATACGGCTTCGGTAGAATTGCGAGAAAAAGTCGCCTTTGGCCCAGAGAAACTCTCTTTGGCCCTGAGTCAACTTTCTAGCAGTTCTCACGTTAAGGGAGGTGTGATCCTTTCGACGTGCAATCGTACCGAAATTTACTGTGATGTGAGATCGTCGAGCAAAAATAAAGTTATCGAGTGGTTATCTCAGTTCCACCAAGTCAGCTTGGATGAATTAAAACCCAGCCTATACGTTCATGAAGAACAAGCGGCGATTCGTCACCTGATGCGCGTGGCTTGCGGTTTGGACTCCTTAGTGCTGGGTGAACCACAGATTTTAGGGCAGGTGAAACAAGCCTACGCAGAAGCACGAGAAAA
>JBOFIW010000394.1:0-3845 GCA_051650365.1 Vibrio sp.
TGGTGTGTTTGTTTATTTTTCACACAAAGACTGACGCCTTACACTTATATTTACAAATTATTAACTCGAACATTCTGCCTCACTCTTCTATTAATTTGGCCGCCTAGCTTTCTTATCTTATGCTTTCGCTTTACTATCCCTTTTGAATATCAGCTTCTTATTGGATAAGCATGGACAAGGTTTATCATTTCCTAACACTACTTAGCATCGGCATCTATTGGCTATTAGTGGCAGGTGTTACCATTCGAGTCGTTCTTAAAAGACGTGCAGTGAGTGTTTCACTGGCTTGGCTAATGGTGATTTACATCATTCCTTTTTTGGGCGTCCTCTGCTATTTCCTCTTTGGTGAACTGAATCTAGGCCGAAAGAGAGCTGAACGTGCTAAAGAGATGTTTACTCCTTTTGGTCACTGGTTTCATTCCCTTAATAATTGCCAAGCTCATGTACAAGAAAGTATGGGCGCACATATTTCGCGTATTGATAATTTGTGCAACAACCGGATGGGTATTCCAGCCCTCAGCGGTAACACCTTATCACTTCTCAACTCCCCCAACGAAATTCTACATGCTGTAATTGAAGACATAGAGCGTGCTGAGTTCCAGATTCGTATGGTGTTTTACATTTGGCACCCTGGTGGTTTGGCTGATGCCGTAGCTTCTGCGTTGATTCAAGCCTCTAAACGCGGTGTAGATGTTAAGCTATTACTCGACTCGGCAGGCAGCCCACATTTTTTCCGCAGTCCTTGGGTAAAAATGATGCGTGATGCAGGTATCGAAGTGGTACAAGCCCTAGAAGTGAGCCCTTGGCGGATCTTCTTGCGCCGCCTTGATTTACGCCAGCATCGTAAAATCATCGTTATTGATGATGCCATCGCTTATACCGGATCAATGAATATGGTTGACCCCGCCTACTTCAAACAAAATGCTGGAGTTGGGCAATGGATTGATATTATGGTACGTGTGACAGGACCTACCGTGAATGTTCTCTCGGCCATACATTGTTGGGATTGGGAGTTCGAAACCGGCTCACGCATGTTACCTAAACTCCCAGAGTGTCCTTTTGAGGATAATCAGCCACAGCACCCGATCCAAGTTGTTCCATCAGGTCCTGGAATGCCAGAAAATCTGATTTCACAAGTACTAACCTTAGCGATCAACCAAGCTAACCGCTCTGTATGTATTACAACACCTTATTTCGTACCAAGCGCAGATCTACTAGCGACATTAAAGATGACTGCGCAGCGTGGAATTAGGGTTGACATTATCATCCCGAAAAAAAATGACTCCCTGATGGTGCAATGGGCTTCACGAGCCTTTTATGGTGAACTGCTCGAAGCCGGAGTCAATATCCATGAATTTGATGGTGGTTTACTGCATACAAAATCAGTTGTGATTGATCAGCAGTTTTGTTTGGTCGGTACGGTAAATCTAGACATGCGTAGCTTGTGGCTAAACTTCGAGCTGACACTGGCCGTGGATGATTTAGAATTCACCCAACAGATGCACTGGTTACAGCAACAATATATTACTCAGTCACATTCCATTCTCTTCTCAACTTGGGAACAACGTCCGTGGTATCACAGATTCTTCGAACGAGTTTTCTATCTATTCAATCCACTTCTGTAATTTTCTCACCACGCAGGGTTGCAATCTTGCGCAGCTCCATGTTTTAAATAAGCCTTTATATAGTCAGACAAGGACAGCAGATGTCAGAAGGTAAAAAAACCCGCCTCGTTACTGCGGGACGCAGCAAGAAATGGACTCTCGGCGTGGTCAACCCTCCCGTACAACGGGCTTCCACCGTGGTATTTGAAAGCGTAGCGCAAAAGAATCAAGCCGCGGTTAATCGCGCCAACAAGACACTGTTTTATGGACGTCGCGGCACCACCACTCATTTTGCTTTTCAAGATGCTATGGTTGAGCTCGAAGGTGGCGTAGGCTGTGTACTCTACCCTTGTGGCGCTGCAGCGATCACTAATGCGATTCTCTCCTTTGTTGCTCAAGGCGACCATATCTTGATGGTCGATACTTGTTATGAACCAACCCGTGATTTCTGTGAAAAAGTGCTAAAAAAACTTGGGGTGTCCACTTCCTACTATGACCCGATGATTGGTGAAGGCATTCGTGAACTGATTCAGCCTAACACCAAGGTACTGTTTACCGAATCTCCCGGTTCACTGACGATGGAAGTACAAGATATTCCAGCCCTATCTCGTATTGCCCACGAGCACGATATTATCGTTATGCTCGACAATACTTGGGCAGCGGGCGTGCTATTTTCTCCCTTTGAACATGGGGTCGACATTTCGATTCAAGCGGCAACCAAATACATTGTAGGGCACTCGGATGTCATGCTTGGCACAGCGGTCGCCAATGAAAAATGCTGGGAACAACTGCGTGAACACAGTTATTTAATGGGGCAATATACATCACCCGATGATGTGTACATGGCGATGCGCGGCTTGCGTACCCTTGATGTGCGTTTGCGTCAGCATGAACAAAATAGCTTACGCATTGCTGAATGGTTACAAAGTCGTCCAGAAGTGGATCATGTACGCCACCCAGCGCTAGAGACTTGTCCGGGATATAAATATTTCCAACGTGATTTTACTGGTGGTAATGGCCTGTTTTCTTTTGTGTTAAAAACCACACACCCAGCAGCGACCACCGCCTTGCTCGATGGCATGCAACATTTCAGCATGGGATTTTCTTGGGGCGGTTTTGAAAGTTTGATTCTGGCACATGAGCCGAAAGCCTTTACATCATTACGCTCTGCGGCTAATCCCAACTTTCCAGGCACGTTGTTCCGTGTTCACATTGGGCTAGAAGACGTGGACGATTTGATTGCTGATCTGGAAGCTGGGTTTGCGCGCTACAACCAGATCCTTCATTCATAGCGATTTTTATTTCTTTATCAAAATAGGGGCATTGTGCCCCTATTAGTTTTTCATTCTCCGAGTTTTCCAAATCATCTCTTTCTCAATCAGCGATAGGTGTCAGCTGGGTGGTTTGGGCACTCCACGAGATGATCATTTACTAAGCCACATGCCTGCATAAAAGCATAGCAAATCGTTTCGCCCACAAATTTAAATCCACGTTTTTTCAGGAATTTGCTCATGGCTTTCGATTCTTCCGTTGAAGCAGGCACATCACTCATGCTCACCCAATGGTTGATTTTGGGTTGACCATCCACAAACTGCCACAACGCGGCGTCTAAAGAGCCGAACTCCTGTTGTAACGCTATCGCTGCTCGTGCATTGGAAAACACTGAGGCGATTTTGCCGCGATGTTTCACAACATCGAAATGGGCAATAATCGGCTCTACATGGCTTTCATCGCATAGTGCGAGTCTCTGTAGGTCATAGCCTAAAAATGCTTGGCGATACCCTTCACGCTTTTTCAATATCGTGATCCAACTCAGTCCTGCTTGCGCCCCTTCCAAGGTAAGAAATTCGAATAATTTTGTGTCGTCATGGACAGCTTTGCCCCACTCTTGGTCGTGATACTCACGTTCTAATGGGTGGTTCATTGCCCAAGCACAAACACGCTGTTCAGTCGTCATCACATCTATCCTTCTCTGTTAAACGGGCAACGTGGCTCTACAGAGCCACGAGTTTTACGATGAATGATTGGTATCCAACTGAAATACGGCTATTGCGGTACTTTTACATGATGGAATAAGCGATACAGCACTGGCACAACAATTAGAGTCAGAACTGTGGCAAATCCCAGACCAAACATGATGGTAACCGCCATAGGTCGGAAGAAAATATCCGGCAGCAGTGGGATCATGCCAAGTATGGTCGTTACCGCCGCCATACAGACGGGACGAACCCGACTCAAAGA
>JBOFIW010000395.1:0-1715 GCA_051650365.1 Vibrio sp.
CCGCTGCATTTTACACGAATGAGAGAGGTCATCGTGAGCGAAGTTAATGTTCCATTATCCTTTTCTGATGCAGCTGCAAAGCGCGTGAAAGCGTTGATCGCTGAAGAAGATAATCCGTCTTTGATGCTGCGTGTTTACATTACCGGTGGTGGTTGTAGCGGTTTTCAGTATGGTTTTACTTTCGATGAAACCATCAATGAGGGTGATACCAAAATTGAGAATAGTGGCGTAATTTTGGTTGTTGACCCGATGAGTCTTCAGTATTTGATCGGTGGTGTGGTTGACTATACCGAAGGTCTTGAAGGTTCAAGATTCTTTGTCAATAACCCTAATGCAACAACGACTTGTGGTTGCGGCGCATCGTTTAGCGTCTAAGCCTGATTGCTATCAGGGGAAAATCAGGCCAGTCGACTTTTCGACTGGCCGATACTGCGTATGAGGATGTTGCGTAGTGATAATAATAAGGAATGCCTATGTTTTCGCTAACCACATCTGTGCGTCAGATTCATAACTCTCTTTCCCATCAACCTTGGTTGATCTCCCTTCTCTTTATTATTGTGCTAGTGGTTTGGCTGGGTTTCGGTCGCCCTCTTGCGCAAGAAACTCAAATTGCCGCAGAGATCCAAGTTCCTCTAGCCAAAGTCGGTTATCAAACTTTTACAGCAACTCAAACTGATAAAGTCATTGAGCTTTATGGTCGAACCGCTCCCGACCGACAAGCGAGAGTCGGGGCCGAAATTGCTGGGCGGATTATTGAAATCAAAATCAGCAAAGGCCAGGCAGTGAGTAAAGGGCAAGTGATTGCGGTTATCAATAAAGGTGACTTAGATGCGCAATTAGAGCGTGCCCAAGCACTGCTTAAAGTTCGTCAACAAGAGTTCAATGCAGCCAATGCTTTGAAGAATAAAGGCTTACAAGGTGAAGTGGCTTTTACCAATGCCGCAGCGGCATTGACTGATGCACAGTCCTCGCTCAGTACGGTGCAACGTTTATTGGAGAATACTCAAGTCCGTGCTCCTTTCGATGGTGTCGTCGAAACGTTGCCAGTTGAAAAAGGCGATTTTGTCGGAATTGGTGATCCAGTGGCATCCATCATAGATCTCCATAAATTGGTGATAGAAGCGGATGTCAGTGAACGGCATATTCAGCATGTTCAGTTGGAACAGACTGCTCGAATTCGCTTCATTGATGGGAGTCTGAAACAAGGTAAAGTACGTTACATCTCAAGGCTTTCATCACCTGCAACCAATACTTTTGCCATTGAAGTTGAAATGGATAACCCACAGCAAACCATTCCAGCTGGAGTGAGTGCTGAAGTGGAAATTAGCTTGATGACGCAAGCGGCCATTAAAATAACCCCAGCCATGCTAGCGCTCGATGAAGTAGGCAATCTTGGTGTTAAAACTTTACAAGGTGATCGAGTACGGTTTGTTCCCATTCAACTGGTTAAAGCAGAACAAGATGGGGTTTGGTTAACCGGGCTTGGCGAGCAAGTAGACATTATTACTCGTGGACAAGGTTTTGTACGCGATGGTGATACTGTACTACCGACCAAACTGACAAAAAACTAGGAGCCGCACCATGTTTACTTTGATTGATGCGGCGCTGTCTCGTACGCGTACCATGTTGACGTTATTGGTGTTTATTTTGGTCGCGGGGGTTGCGACTTATATCGCCATACCTAAAGAATCAAGCCCCGATGTAACGATTCCGAT
>JBOFIW010000396.1:0-2377 GCA_051650365.1 Vibrio sp.
AAATTATCAAGTAATCGGCATCATGCCCAAGACAGATTGGTTATAACTCATGCTCAGGCATGCATGGCTCGCACACCTTCTTCAAGCAGTTGAAGTTGTTCACGTCCCGCTTTGGTGGCACAGGGTTTGACTACCGAAATCATCTGTAGCATCCCTTGATGAATCACTTCTTCAGTCACTTGGGTTTTGTGTGACATCGCCGATTGGTAACCTAGCCAACTAGAAGCAATTAAATGCAAGGTACGTACGATCTGGCGCATCTCACTATCGCCGAGTTGCAACAGCTGCATCTCCACAAAGCCACGCATAATGTTAACCAAATTAGCTTGCAGTTTATCTTGTACCTGAATGTAATCCTCGTGCAGCTCTTCATCGCGCTGCAAAATCTCCGGTAAGTTGGCGTAAAAGAAGCGATATTTCCACATCAGAGTAAAAATCGAATCCAAATAGTGTTTGAGCAAGGAGAGGCTTTCATGCTGCCCTTGCAGTGGCGTAAAACGCTCAATCAACTCCGCTGAGTAGAGCGCAAAAATGTCACGCACTATCTCTTGCTTATTGCGAAAGTGGTAATACAAATTCCCCGGGCTGATCTCAATGTGAGCAGCAATGTGGTTAGTCGTGATGTTACGTTCACCTTGCTGATTAAACAGCTCAAGTGCCGCATACACTATGCGATCCTTAGTTTTCATCATGATTCGCTTCGTCTATCTGTCTGGATTACCGAAGTATAAAACAGTCGGCCTCAAGATGTGAAAAGCGTCTGACCGGCAGACGCTTTAACAAATTATTTCTGATGATAAGGCTTGGACAGCTCATGGACCGCTTCAACAAACACACCTGCATTTTCAGGGGGAACATCGAGATGGATACCATGCCCTAAGTTAAACACATGCCCTGTACCACCTTGGCCGAAACCCGCCAAAATACTTGCCACTTCTTCACGAATCCGAGGTGCTGGCGCGTACAGAATGGAAGGATCCATGTTGCCTTGTAGTGCAACCTTATCCCCAACTCGAGCTTTCGCATCCGCGATATTGATCGTCCAGTCCAAACCGACTGCATCACAGCCCGTCGCTGCGATTTGCTCAAGCCACATGCCACCATTTTTGGTAAACAGCGTCACAGGTACGCGACGGCCTTCATTTTCACGAATTAAGCCATCTACAATCTTGTGCATGTATTGCAAAGAGAAGAGTTGGTAGTCACGTGGAGTTAATACGCCCCCCCATGTATCAAACACCATTACCGCCTGAGCACCCGCTTTGATTTGGGCGTTGAGGTAAGTAATCACGCTATCAGCCAATTTATCCAACAATGCGTGCAGCACAGCAGGATCGCTGTACATCATCTTTTTGATCTTGGTGAAGGCTTTTGAGCTACCACCTTCAACCATATAAGTTGCCAATGTCCAAGGACTGCCAGAGAAACCAATCAGAGGCACTTCGCCTTGCAGATCTTTGCGAATTTGGCGTACCGCATTCATCACATACTGCAATTCACCTTCTGGATCTGGAATGCCAATCTTATCAACATCCGCTTTGCAGGTGATTGGGCGATCAAACACTGGGCCTTCGCCTGCGGCAAAACGTAGCCCCAGCCCCATAGCATCAGGAATGGTTAAAATATCAGAGAACAGGATCGCCGCATCGAGAGGAAAACGGCGCAGCGGCTGTAAAGTCACTTCAGAAGCCAATTCTGCGTTCTTACACAGCGCCATAAAATCACCCGCTTGAGCGCGAGTAGCACGGTATTCAGGGAGATAACGACCAGCTTGGCGCATCATCCATACAGGGGTGTAATCGACTGGCTGCTTGAGCAGAGCACGCAGATAGCGATCATTTTTTAATTCAGTCATGGTGATTTCCACTTATTCGGCTTCTTTACTTTGGCGCGTATTCTAACACCGTTTGTCCCATAAATGCGGTTGGCTTTGCAAGCGGGATCAAGTTATTAACTTTCAAATCAACGCTTAAATTGCACCCACCCCTCAATGGTGTTAAATATTTGTTCGCTAGCGAAAACTATAATCATAAACTGAGTCCTCGACTCAGCATCTCATAACGACATCTTACTTACCCCCTCCTTAACCGGAGGGTTTTTTTTGCCATTTTTAGCAATTCACTTGGGTGATATCTACTAAAGTTTGTTCAATCAAAGCACGAGCTATCGTGCCTTTGGGGGCGACAGGGGGGAGATTTTCCATATCAAACCAATCGGCATCACTCAACTCACTGTAATCAGGCTTGAGCTCACCACTTTGATAATCCGCCAGAAATGCCATCATCATACTGGATGGGAATGCCCAAGGTTGGCTGCCAAAATAACGAATATTAGTCACAGCGATTCCTGTCTCTTCTAGCACTTCTCGCGCAACACA
>JBOFIW010000397.1:0-4222 GCA_051650365.1 Vibrio sp.
TCGGGTAACGTTGCGACCAATCTGATCGGTAACGATGCGTTCCAAGAGTGCGATATTGTTGGTGTGTCACGCCCTATCGTGAAACACAGCTTCTTGGTGAAAAGAGCAGAAGACATTCCTGAAACCATCAAAAAAGCGTTTTACATTGCGTCGACAGGACGTCCTGGTCCTGTGGTAATTGATGTGCCGAAAGATGTGATGAATCCACTCAATAAGCTGCCTTATGAGTACCCAGAAACCATAAAAATGCGCTCTTATAACCCGACTACTGCTGGCCATAAAGGCCAGATCAAAAAAGGGTTGCGCGCGCTATTAGAAGCGAAAAAGCCAGTGCTTTATATCGGTGGTGGCGCAGTGATTTCGAATGCACATCAACAGGTACGCCAGTTAGCCGAAGCGCTGAATCTGCCTGTGGTGAGCACTTTGATGGGGCTGGGAGTCTTTCCGGGCACACATAAAAACGCTCTGGGCATGCTGGGTATGCATGGTGTGTATGAAGCCAATATGGCGATGCACAATGCGGATCTGATTTTTGGTGTTGGGGTGCGTTTTGATGACCGCACGACCAATAACTTAGAGAAATACTGTCCGAATGCGAAAATCATGCACATTGATATCGATCCCTCCTCGATTTCAAAAAACGTTAAAGTCGACTTACCGATTGTTGGCTCTGCTGACCAAGTGCTGGATGGCATGCTTAAGCTTCTCGAAGAGAATGCTGAACACAATGATGCAGCAGCACTGAAGAGTTGGTGGAACGAGATTCAAGTGTGGCGTGAGCGTCAATGCTTGGCTTATGAAACGTCTGCTGAGCGTATTAAGCCACAGCAAGTGATTGAGACGCTTTACAAAATCACAAAAGGTAAAGCTATTTTGGCTTCCGATGTGGGTCAGCATCAGATGTTTGCAGCACTTTACTACCCCTTTTCTAAACCGCGCCAATGGATCAACTCTGGCGGTTTGGGGACGATGGGCTTTGGTTTGCCTGCTGGCATGGGGGTTAAATTTGCCATGCCAGAGGAAGAGGTGTTGGTGGTGACTGGGGATGGCAGTATTCAAATGAATATCCAAGAGCTATCAACTGCGTTGCAATACGATATTCCAGTAAAAATTATCAACCTGAATAACCGTTTCCTTGGAATGGTCAAACAGTGGCAGGACATTATTTATCAAGGGCGTCACTCTAACTCGTACATGAGTTCCGTGCCGGATTTTGCGGCGATCGCCGAAGCTTATGGTCATGTGGGGATTCGAATTTCTCGCCCAGATGAACTGGAAGCCGGGCTGGAAAAAGCCTTAGCGATGAAAGATCGTCTGGTGTTTGTCGATATCAATGTCGATGAGACTGAGCACGTATATCCAATGCAGATCAAAGGCGAAGGGATGGACAAAATGTGGTTGAGCAAAACGGAGAGAACCTAAGATGAGACATATTATTTCACTGCTATTGGAAAACCAACCGGGTGCACTGTCTCGTGTTGTCGGGCTCTTTTCACAGCGCGGCTACAACATTGAAACGCTCAATGTGTCGCCGACCGATGATGAAACGCTCTCGCGACTCAACATCACGACTAAAACCGATGAAATGCAATTGGAGCAAATCCAGAAGCAACTTCATAAGTTGATTGATGTACTCAAAGTACAAGAAGTGACTGAGTGTGAGCACATCGAGCGTGAACTGATGCTAGTAAAAGTGAAAGCCTCTGGCTTTGCACGTGCGGAAGTGAAGCGTACGGCGGATATTTTCCGTGGACAGATTGTGGATGTAACCGCAGCGCAATATACCGTTCAATTAGCGGGTACGAGCGAGAAACTCGATGCCTTTATTGAAGCGATTGCTGAAGTCACGGAAGTGATTGAAGTGGCGAGGAGTGGTGTGGTTGGTATCGCGCGTGGCGAGCGAGCTCTCAGAGCTTAGTCGTTATCAACGCAAGTAAAAAGCAAAGAAAAAACCAGCCGATAGGCTGGTTTTTTATGTTTAGGATTCTGCATTCGTGAGCTGTGTAGCCCATGAATGTATTAGTGCAGAATACGAGCGCGAATGGTGCCGTCGATCGCTTTAAGTTTAGTTAACGCTTCTTCTGAGCGAGCGGTTTCCACATCGATGACCACATAGCCAATTTCTGCGGTAGTTTGCAGGTATTGAGCGGCGATGTTGATCCCTTCTTCCGCGAAGATGGTGTTAATTTGCGTCAAAATGCCCGGACGATTGGCGTGAATGTGCAGCAGACGAGAGCAGTTGCGATGCTCTGGTAGTGATACATCTGGGAAGTTCACGCTGGAGAGCGTTGAGCCATTGTCTGAATACTTCGCTAGCTTGCCAGCCACTTCAATGCCAATGTTCTCTTGTGCTTCTTGAGTTGAACCACCTACGTGTGGCGTCAAAATCACGTTATCAAACTTCATCAACGGAGATTCAAATGGCTCTTTATTTGATGCTGGTTCTTCTGGGAATACGTCAATCGCCGCACCTGCAATATGGCCAGATTCGAGCGCATTGCAGAGTGCAGGGATATCCACCACAGTACCGCGTGCCGCATTGATGAATATAGCGCCCGGCTTCATGCGTGCAAACTCTTCCGCACCCATCATGTTTTTGGTGCCCGCCGTTTCTGGTACATGCAGAGAAATCACGTCACACTTATTGAGCAGATCGCTAAGGTTATGAACTTGAGTTGCATTACCGAGCGAAAGTTTGCTCTCAATGTCGTAGAAATAAACGTGCATACCCAAGTTTTCAGCAATGATACCTAACTGAGTACCGATATGGCCGTAACCAATAATGCCTAGGCGCTTACCACGTGCTTCATAAGAGTTGTCGGCACTTTTCTTCCAAATTCCACGGTGGGCAAGGGCATTTTTCTCTGGAATCCCACGCAGTAACAGTAGAATTTCACCCAACACCAGTTCAGCCACACTACGGGTATTGGAGAATGGCGCGTTAAACACTGGAATACCGCGTTTTGCCGCTGCATTAAGGTCGACTTGGTTGGTACCAATACAGAAGCAACCAATGGCCACCAGTTTTTCTGCCGCATTAATTACGTTTTCGGTCAGGTTACTGCGCGAGCGGATGCCGACAAAATGTACATCTTTGATGGCTTCAATCAACTCTGCTTCTTCTAGCGAGCCTTTATGATATTCGATATTGCTGTAACCGGCCGCTTGCAAAACTTCCACCGAAGAGGGGTGAAGTCCTTCAAGAAGGAGGATCTTTATTCTGTCTTTTTCCAGTGAAACTTTGGCCATTTTATCGTCCTTAAAACAATGGGAAGGTGGGCTAATCGGCGCGGTTGTTCGAAATTGCTCGAATTTAAGTCGTAATTTAGAAAAGCAAACGTTTTCCTTGTGCGCCTTCTGCTCACTAAATTAACAAACTTTTTTTGCTTTGGGTAAGAAAATTACGGAATAAGGCATAATTTTCTTAGAGAAAAGGATAAAAAATGGCACCCATGGGTGCCGTTTGTAAGCAAATAACGGAATATGTGTGACATCGCCCGATATTACTCTTCGATTTTTGCACCTTGCGGTGTTCCTGTGATTACTACATCCGCTCCACGATGGGCAAAAAGACCAACTGTGACAACGCCAGCGATGCCGTTAATCTTAGCTTCCAGATCTTTTGGATGGGTGATCTTCATATTGTGTACGTCGAGGATCACGTTGCCATTATCGGTGATCACGCCTTCACGATACACAGGATCGCCGCCAAGTTTCACTAGTTCACGTGCTACGTAAGAGCGTGCCATTGGAATGACTTCAACAGGCAGTGGGAAGTTACCTAGAACATCAACCGCTTTGCTGCCATCGACGATGCACACAAATTTTTTGGCAATCGCCGCTACGATTTTTTCACGCGTCAGCGCGGCGCCGCCGCCTTTGATCATGTCTCGTTCTGGGTTGATTTCATCGGCTCCATCAACATAAATATCTAGTGCAGCAACATCATTGCAATCATAAACGCGGATACCGAGGGCTTCGAGTTTCTCGGTAGAGGCGATAGAGCTGGATACTGCGCCTTTAATTTCTTCTTTGATAGTGCCTAAAGCATCGATGAAGTGATTAACGGTTGAGCCTGTACCAACACCGACAATGCTGCCTTTTTCTACGTATTTAAGAGCAGCCCAACCGGCGGCTTTTTTCATTTCATCTTGAGTCATGCCTATCTCCTGAATATCGACTTGAGGGTATGTTGCGCGGCGCGATTATAACCCCAAATCAG
>JBOFIW010000398.1:0-3500 GCA_051650365.1 Vibrio sp.
GAATTGTATGAGTGGTTGCAAGTTGGCCCCAAAACAGCCCATGTTAAGCAAGTGATCCGTTCAAGTGGCGAACCAGAAAAAGATCACCCCGGTTTTGAAATTTTATAGTGAGCGAAATTGGCGAGGATTTATCGAGAAGCTTCGCCAATTGCCATCAATTGTTAAGCATTTACAAACACTTGGCTGGTTTTGGTAATCCAGCAAGCTTAGTGGCTTGTTTTGCTGGGCCTTTAGGAAAGAGCTTGAACAGGTATTTGCTGTTGCCTTTATCTGGGCCGTGTTCCTTTTCCATCGCTTTCACTAGCATACGAATGGCTGGTGAGGTCTTAAACTCCTCGTAGAAGCGGCGTACGAAATGCACAACTTCTAAATGAGCGTCCGTGAGTTCAATCCCTTCTTGCTGCGCCAATAGAGCGATCATTCCCTCTTCCCATTGAGTAAAGTCGAGAAGGTAGCCTTGTGCGTCGGTTTCGATAGTTTGGCCTTGATATTCAAGCATGATGAGTTTCTGTGATTGGAAATTTTCGCATAGGGTAGCGAAGCTCAAGGTTGGGCTCAAGTATAAAAAAGCCCGATGTTATTCATCGGGCTGAGAGAGTCATTGAGGGGCGAGTTAATCGTCGTTCATGATACCCAGAATGCTCAGCAAACTTGTGAACAGGTTCAGGATATTCAAATACATAGAAATCGTTGCTGAGATGTAGTTGGTTTCTTCGCCACGTACAATGCGGCTTGTATCAAATAAAATGAAACCAGAAAAGAGCAGTGCTGAAGCACCACTGATAGCCAGATGCGCAACGCTTGAGCCAACAAAGATATTGATCAATGAAGAAACAATCACAATGATCAGGCCAGCAAACAGGAAGTTACGCATGAAAGAGAAATCTTTCTTGCTAGTGATTGTGTAGGCCGACAGACCTAAAAATACCATACCGGTTAAGCCCAGAGCTTGTGCAATCACGATAGGGCCATTTGGCATCGCAGCATAGAAGTTCAGCATTGGACCAAGCGCACCGCCCATCAGTCCAGTAAAGACGAAAGTCCAAACAATGCCGGATGAAGAGTTAATCGCTTTTGGCATTACAAAAAACAGAATACCAATAGCAGCCAACTGCATCACCAATGCAAAGATTGGAGAGATGCCGATAGCCATGGTCGCCATTGCTGCAATAGCACTGGTGACTAAGGTCATAGAAAGCAGGAAATAGGTATTCTTCAGAACCTTGTTGGTTTCAAGAGTACGTTCCATGCCGGAAGTTCGGGTAAACATTGGCGTATTCATACTTTTCCTCTGTTAAAAGTACTGATTGCTACAGGGACAGTTATGAGGCTCAATGCCATAAATTTCAAGCCCCCTGAGCTGTCTAAATCAATAATAATCAAATTCAGTTGTTAGGGTTATGTTGAGTTGTAACGCAATGTTTCATTAAATTGCGTGAATGTGATGATTGTATTTCAATGAATTTAAAATAATTCAGAAGCGGTTAACGCTTCTGAATCTTCGGTGACTTGTGAATTTTTCACTCTTAGTGGTGCAATATCTGGGCGAGGAAGTTTTGTGTGCGGTCCGATTGTGGATTCTCGAAGAATTCTTTTGGGCTATTTTCTTCAATAATTTCCCCTGCATCCATGAAGATCACGCGATCTGCTACTTCTTTTGCAAATCCCATCTCATGAGTAACGCACAACATGGTCATGCCTTCTTCGGCAAGCTCAACCATTACGTCCAATACCTCTCGTACCATTTCAGGATCGAGAGCTGATGTGGGTTCGTCAAAGAGCATCACTTGTGGATTCATACACAGAGAGCGAGCAATGGCTACACGTTGTTGCTGGCCGCCTGAAAGTTGCCCTGGGTATTTATCCGCTTGTTCAGGTATACGCACTCGGGTGAGGTATTTCATCGCGATTTCTTCCGCTTTATCTTTAGGCATTTTTTTTACCCAAATGGGTGCGAGAGTACAATTTTCCAATACGGTTAAATGTGGGAATAGGTTGAAGTGTTGAAAACACATCCCCACTTCGCGGCGTACCAATTCGATGTTTTTTAAGTCTTCCGTTAATTCATTACCTGCTACGATGATCTGGCCTTTTTGGTGTTCTTCAAGCCGGTTAATACAGCGGATCATCGTAGATTTTCCAGAGCCAGAGGGACCACAAATGACGATTTTTTCTCCTTTTTTAACATTGAGATTGATGTTTTTTAATACGTGAAACTCACCGTACCATTTGTTCATCTCTTTAATTTGAATCATAAATTCTGACTTGAGTTGTTGCGTCATAATACGTTCCTTACAGAGTGACTTATCGTTTGTGACCAGTGTGGAGTTTGCCTTCAAGCCAAATCGAATATCTCGACATGCCAAAGCAAAAAATCCAGAACACTAACGCGACAAAAACATAACTTTCCGTGGCAAAACCGAGCCAATTTGGGTCGGTGTTGGCAGACTGACCTATGCCTAAAACATCGAACATACCAATGATCAATACTAAGCTGGTGTCTTTAAATAAGCCGATAAAGGTATTTACGATCGATGGAATGGTGATTTTCAGAGCCTGCGGCAAGATAATTAGCCCCATTTTTCTCCAATAGCTAAGTCCCAGAGCATCTGCCGCTTCATATTGACCTTTAGGAATGGCTTGTAAACCTCCACGTATTACTTCAGCCATATAGGCAGCGCTAAACATGACGACCCCGATCAACGCTCGCAGCAACTTATCAATCTCGCTACCTTGCGATAAAAACAGCGGCAGCATGACGGAAGCCATAAACAGTACGGTAATCAATGGGACTCCACGCCACACTTCAATATATACAGTGCATAAACTGCGAATGATTGGCATATCGGAGCGACGGCCTAAAGCGAGGGCAATCCCTATGGGCAGTGAAACGATGATGCCAACCAGTGCAATAATTAAGGTGACGAGCAACCCGCCCCATTTATGGGTCTCGACCACTTCTAAACCCAAGATCCCCCCATGCAAAAGTATGGCTGCAAAAAAGGGGTAAATGTTGACGAAAACCAACCAAATCCAACCTCTCTTGGGAGTATTCTCATAGGCTAGGAGAGCTACGAATATGGCGAGAGTGATGAAAAATAATCGAGGTCGCCATAACTCTTCCATAGGGTAAAAACCGTACATGAATTGTTCCCAACGTGTGCTAATAAACACCCAACAAGCCCCTTCAAGTGAGCAGTCATTGCGGGTTGTTCCCTGCCAGTTGGCATCGAGGATAGCCCAGTGGAAAATATGCCAAATACCTTGTACAGCGAAGTAACCCAAGAGTAGTGTCGCTAGAGTATTGAAGGGGCCATTGAACAAATTTTTTCGAAGCCATCCCACCACGCCAGTTGTGTTACTGGGTGGTGGTAGGCTTGGTTGAAATTCATGTATCTTCATAATTATCTCTCCACCAAAGCGACTTTTCGGTTGTACAAATTCATGAGTGCAGAGGTGAGTAAGCTCAGGCTCAGATAAACCAACATTGTCATTGAGAT
>JBOFIW010000399.1:0-1722 GCA_051650365.1 Vibrio sp.
GTTTTCGCTAGTTGCGGGATCTGATCGTGGATCGCTTGCTCCAGTTTGGACTGTGAAACTGGATCGAGCGAAGTAAAAACACGCAACCCAGAGTCGGCTTTGAATTTATCACCCAGTTTTTCTTTTAGCTCAATTGACACTTGCTGGAAATAAGCAGGCTGACGACTGGCAATTTGCGCGGTTTTCTGTACATCCAGAGGACGAGTCACCGCTTGCTGATACTCTTGTGCGGTCAGAATATCGTGTTCCATCATCAATTTAAGCACCAGATCTCGTCGCTCACGAGCGCGCTCGGCAAAACGCATAGGGTTGTAATAAGAAGGCCCTTTAACCATGCCAACCAATAATGCCAATTGATCAATCCGTAGCTCTTGCAGCGGCTGACCAAAATAGAGCCTTGAAGCCAAACCAAAACCGTGGATCGCATCCGCCCCACTTTGACCTAAATAAACTTCATTAAGATAGGCTTCGAGAATGCGATCTTTGCTGTAGCGGTAATCAATGATCAGTGCCATATATGCTTCGCGCAGCTTACGCCATAAGGTGCGATCGCTAGAAAGGAAGATATTCTTGGCAAGTTGTTGAGTTAAGGTACTTCCCCCTTGAACCGTGCGCCCGGCTTTAAGGTTAACCACCATAGCACGGCCAATCGCCATCGGAGATACGCCATCATGCTGGTAAAAGTCACGATCTTCGGTCACCAATAGCGCATCCACTAGCACTTCAGGGAACTGTTCACGGCGTAAGAAAAGTCGCTGCTCCGGCGAGTCTTTTTCCAACATCCCCATCAACTTCGGCTCTAACCGCAGATAGCCTAGCTCACGTTTTTGCTCTAATGATTCGATTTTGTTCAAACCACTGCCATCAAAAGTAAGCATGACGCGACGATCCGGCTCTGGGCCATCAGCGAACTCAAACGGACGACGGATTAACTCAATCCGCGTTGAAGAAGAAGAGTATTCGCCGGGAAAACGGGGTTGTGCCACTTTGCGGTAATTGAGGACATCGAGCTCATTACGCAGTTCCTGCAAACTCAGGCCGTTGCCCGGCTCAAGCGTCAAAATGCGCGCATACACCACGGTTGGCAAATCAAACAACTGCCCTTCAAAGCGCTGTTTGATCATCGAATCGAGATAGATACCAATAAAAATCAACACGGCTGCTAGCGCCAGTGCCATTTTCCAACTGATGCCCCAAATCCTCCCGAGCCAAACTCGCAGCTTGGAGGAGGAGGCACTTTTGCCACTGCGCGCTTTGCGGGTGCGCGGCTTGTTACTACTTTTTCTTGTCATGCGTTAAATTGTCGTTTGGTTTTACTGGTTGCCACATGATTGGCAGGATCATCCGGCCACACATGTTTCGGGTAGCGGCCTTTCATCTCTTTTTGCACTTCTTTGTACGCGCCCGCCCAGAAACTGGCGAGATCGCGTGTCACTTGCAACGGGCGCTGCGCGGGGGAAAGCAGCTCCATCACCACGGCGCGCGTTCCTTTAGCAACACGCGGTGAGGTTTGCTCACCAAACACTTCTTGCATGCGCACAGAGAGTGTCGGCTCCATTCCTAGCTGATAACGGATTTTTTTTTGATTTCCCGTTGGTAACAGATGATGGGTTGGTAGCCACTCGTCAAGCTGCTGACTGAGCTCCCAGCCAAGATAATGCTTAAGCGCTTGAAGAACAGCGACATTCTGCAAACCTTTCACCGAGGTTACACCCGCCAAAT
>JBOFIW010000400.1:0-2060 GCA_051650365.1 Vibrio sp.
GATGAAACGCTCTTGCTACTCTCGCTCTGGCTAACTTCGCCCTTTTTCCCCGTTTTGGAGGTTTTATTGGTGCCAGGCAGCCGTGCCGGAGGTAATCCATTAATTGAAACCATACTGTTCCTATTGATTAGCGAGTGAGTGAGCGCTCATCTTCTGCCTTACTCTCGGCCGGGAAGCTTTTTCCAAGCCACGGTATCACGCAGATACACAGGGCTTGCTTGCTCAACACTCATGGTATTGCCTTGCGCCAATTCAAACTGAGCCAAATAAGCAATATCTTGCGAATCTGGGTAAAGCACCTCACTGGTTTGCACTTGCAACGGCAGATCCGCCAGTGCTGGGTATGCGTCCCACCCTGTTCCGGCTTTGCCCCAAACCTGCTCGTCTTGCGTCAAGGTCTGCGCCAACAGCGCAGGCGCAATCACACACTCCGCTTCCGCGGCTTGCCAACTGCCATCTTCTTGACGCACATAGCGTCCCCAATACACTTCTTCCATGCGCGCATCAATAGCACTGGCAACATGGGTCATGCCTTGTAGGCGATACGCGGCTTGCGCCATCGCCGCTAAGGTGGAAATGCCAATCATCGGCAGATTCGCACCAAATGCTAAACCTTGTGCAATTCCAATGCCAATCCGTACCCCAGTAAAACTACCCGGGCCACGGCCAAAAGCCAAAGCATCCAATTCTTGTAGCGTTACGCCTGCTTCTTTTAATACTTCATCCACCATAGGCAATACTTTTTTAGTGTGATCACGCGGGGCGATTTCACTGCGTGAATAAACGGTATTGCCGACGAGTAGCGCGACGGAACAGCGCTCGGTGGCGGTATCTAAGGCGAGAATTTTTACGCTCATGAGTCTCTCTGATTGATTTCAGTTACAGCTAATTGTTGTAGAAAAGTGGTGACTACGTCCAGATCCCGTGTGCGCGGAATCGGCGGTAAACTGGCGAGGAACACCCCGCCATAATCGCGCGTGACCAGTCGATTGTCACAGATGATCAACGCGCCTTTGTCGTTTTTATCCCGGATAAGGCGACCCACACCTTGCTTCAAGGTGATCACCGCTTCCGGCAGTTGCACTTGCGCAAATGGGTCACCACCACGCAGGCGGCAGTCTTCAATGCGAGCTTTGAGCAACGGGTCATCGGGTGCGGTAAACGGAAGTTTGTCGATGATAACACAGCTTAAGGCATCGCCTCTAACGTCAATCCCTTCCCAAAACGCGCCAGTGGCCACCAATAGCGCATTGCCTAGCTCCATAAATTCGGCCAGCGTTTTCTGTTTGCTGGTTTCCCCTTGCATCAAAACCGGTAAGGTTAAACGTTCGCGAAAACGTTCGCCTAAATCACGCATCATGCTGTGCGAGGTACACAAAAAGAAGCAGCGCCCTTGGTTGTGCTCAATCACGGGCGCGAGCATACGCACCAGTTTATCGGCAAGTCCGGGGCTATTCGGTTCTGGCAGATAACGAGGCACGCACAATACGGCCTGTTGTTGATAATCAAACGGGCTGACCAGTGAGAATTGCGCACTCGGGATTAGCCCGAGTCGCTCAGTAAAATGGCTGAAATCATCGTTGACCGCCAAGGTCGCGGAAGTGAATATCCACGCGCCCTCTTTTTGTTCAATCTGCTCACGAAATTTATCCGCCACAGACAGCGGCGTAATGTGCAAACTGAAATGGCGCGGTGTGGTGTCATACCAATAGGAATAACCGGTGATAGAGACATCACACACACGGCGAATGCGGCCTAAAATCACTGTGGCACGTTCAAACGCGGTATCCAGAAGCTGGCTGCGACCCAAAGCCAACTTGAGCACATCCAAAGCAAATTGCAGCGCTTCATTGAGCCGTTCGACTTCTCTTGCCACCGTGGGTACTTTCAGCACTTCACGCCAGTTGCCGCGATAGCCCGGCTCACCAAGCACAATGCGCAAATCCATTGCCGCCTGTACCAGTTTGTCCGACACTTTTTGCAGTTGGCGCATATCTTTCGCTTCGGTGCGATAACCGAGTTCGATATCTTTCGCCAGCTCTTGCACTTGGCGGCTCGAT
>JBOFIW010000401.1:0-2111 GCA_051650365.1 Vibrio sp.
TGTACTAGCTACTTTGCTTCGCCCAAAGATGGATTGAAAGGGCTAGGGCAAAGTTTATTGACCAATCTTAGTGGCGTTTTCTGGGCTATGGTGATTATTCATACTAGTCAATGGATGAGCGTTGAGGTTATCGGTTACGTTGTGACGGCTGTAGTGGCTTTTGTCATGTGCATTCAAGCTCAAAAATCTTGGTTGGCTTACATTCCTGGAACCTTTATTGGCTGCTGTGCAACATTTGCGGCTGCAGGTAACTGGCAATTGGTTATTCCTTCTTTGATGCTTGGTGGTGTGTTTGGCTATCTAATGAAAGCCAGTGGCCTTTGGTTACATCAAAAAATCAATCAACAACCAACCGTTTCAGCCAAAAGACCTGAAGTGGCTTCTCGTTAAGCGATAAATTTAGAATTACCCCGAACTTCGTATCACCCTTTTCATTGGATACCGCCACACCTTTTGGGTGTGGCTTTTTTATTCTCTTCCCTAAACTACCACTTTTAGCGGTGGTGTTTGTTTTGTCTACATGCCGTCGATCTGTTACTCCAAGTCGCTTGCTATCGAGTTCATCGCTAGTGGGGAAGACTAAGTATTACCGTTTGCCATGGTGATCACTCGCTTTAATGTCCAGCGTAAAAGTACAGGTATGCACTCCATCCCATTGGCTTCACAATGCGAAACGATAGCTAAAGCCAAATCTGGCTTTGCATGTTTTTTCAAGACTTTAGAAACTACTTTTTTGGCTGGGATAGGGTGATCATGCGGTATTTTGGCAAGTTCTTTAAAGAAAAACTCAAATCCATGTGCATAAAGAAAATGTTCAATATCACGATCAGGTAATTCAGTCAGGCGATGTCGTTCTTGGTCATGCCCAAGCATTCCACGTACTGTGGCGGAGTATTTCTTACCGGCAGGATCTCCATCTGTCACCACATGCCAGTCAATACCAAAAGCACGCGCGACTTTGATTAATGATTTAAGCCCAGATTGTGCAAATTCAATGATTTGTACCCCTTCTGCTGCTAAGTTGTAACCGCATTGATGGGCGAGCTCATTAAACAGCCAAACTTCTGTTTCACCTTCTACCAACAGCCAGCAGCGAGCAAAAAGGGCACCGGATCGATGAAAACGGATATGAAAACCAATTCGGCGTAATTCATCGCGGCTTAAACTGCGCTGAGAAATGTGGGTGGCAATCGTGCGATCCGATTTTCTTACTAATCGACGAATGGAATGTAGAGGCACAGCACCCAGTAGATCGCTACTGTTAGTCGTCAGAATTTTTTGCATCGGCAGTAAATCTAAGAAGCTCCACGCTCGGGCAAGATGTGTCGGATGTAAACGACCTTCTGGATCCTCGATGATCAGAATGGGGCGGGCGCAGCGTCGTAACTCTTTGGGGCCTTTACCCTGTAAGTAAGCATTCAATAGGCCGAGTAACAAGAGTTTGGTCTGTTTATTCTTCGTCTCATGCACAATTTGGCTAAGGCTTTTTTCACTCGGTGAAGCCGCATAAAGCAAACTGTCTCTCTCTCTGCGTGGGTTTTTACGAGTCTGACTTTTGAAAGAGAAATAGTGTTCAACTAAGGAGTTCATTGCGCTGAGGCTACTGCGGATCTCTCCCTTATTCACATGGCCCGGTGTTGCCATCAGACGTCGCCAAGTATTGCTGATTCGCTTTTCAACCCGAGCATTTTTGCCGTTATTGTTTGCTATTACTTTTTCAAAGCGGCGAGAATCTTTTAACCGGATCACTGGATGCAAACTCATCAGCTCCTGTGCTAATTTTTCGGAGTGATGTAGTGTGAGCGGATTTCCTTCTAAGTCCAAAAAGGCATATTGAGTGCTAATGTCATATTGAACCCGTGAAGCACTGATTCGGTAAATGATTTTCTGCGAACCTGACTCATTCATTTGCCAAAGAGGTTTGAGCTTCCGATAACGGCCTGCCTTGGGCTCGTATAAATCATTGGCACGGAAAATCAGAATGATTTGCAGATTTTGGGTCTGCGAGTCGGCGATCGAATAGTCGACGTGAAAATCTTGTAAGGTGAACTGATACAAAGAACCATCAGCTGGAAGTGCTACCGATAAGGCATCTAACAGAGATGATTTAC
>JBOFIW010000402.1:0-1925 GCA_051650365.1 Vibrio sp.
GAACCATCCGGTACAGCAGGTAAGCCAATATTGGCTCAACTTACTGGCAGTGGCGTGGGAGAGATCACCGCAGTGGTCACGCGTTATTATGGCGGTGTACTGTTAGGAACCGGTGGGCTCGTTAAAGCCTATGGGGGCGGAGTGCAGCAAGCGCTCAAGCGACTTCAAACTATTGAGAAAAAAATCACCACATATGTGCACCTGACGCTAGACTACGCCATGATTCCATTACTCCATTCCTTAATGGCGCAATTTTCAGCCACGGAAAGGGAGGCTCACTATAATGAACAAGTGGAGTTGATCGTGGAATTGGAAGCGTTGAAATGTGATGCCTTCACACAAGCTGTGATCAATAAAAGTGGCGCGAAAATACAGGTGAGTCGCTCACCGGAACACACAGTTAGAACTTAGCGAGTCAGCAAAAACCATAATGCAATTTCGTTCAATTATCCGTATTGTCGGGCTTTTGCTCGCTCTGTTTAGCGTTTCTATGCTTGCGCCTGCGTTGGTGGCCTTAATCTACCGCGATGGGGCGGGTGTACCCTTTGTCTCGACCTTTTTTGTGCTGCTGCTGTGTGGCGGCTTATTCTGGTTTCCTAACCGCCACCACAAGCATGAGCTCAAAGCACGAGATGGCTTTTTAATTGTCGTGTTATTTTGGACGGTAATCGGCAGCGCTGGTTCACTGCCTTTTCTGCTCGCAGCCGATCCCAACATCTCAGTAACCGATGCCTTCTTCGAATCCTTTTCGGCATTAACGACCACGGGAGCCACCGTGATTGTTGGGTTAGATGAATTACCTAAAGCGATCCTTTTTTATCGCCAATTTTTGCAATGGTTTGGTGGGATGGGGATCATCGTACTCGCAGTAGCCATTTTGCCTGTGCTTGGCATCGGTGGTATGCAGCTGTATCGAGCGGAAATCCCGGGGCCAGTCAAAGACACCAAAGTTACCCCACGTATTGCAGAAACCGCAAAAGCACTTTGGTATATCTACTTAAGCTTAACCATTGCATGTGCCGCTGCGTTTTGGTTGGCTGGGATGACTTTATTTGATGCCATCTGTCATAGCTTCTCGACCATCGCTATCGGTGGCTTTTCTACCCATGATGCTAGCATGGGCTATTTCGACAGTTACGCGATTAATCTTATTACTGTCATCTTTCTGCTCATTTCATCGTGTAACTTCACTTTACATTACGCAGCTTTTGCCAGTGGTGGGGTACATCCGAAATACTATTGGCGTGATCCTGAATTTCGCGCTTTCTTCGTCATCCAAATTCTGCTGTTTGTGATCTGCTTTTCTGTGTTGCTGAAACACCACTCTTACGACAGCTTTTATCAAGCGTTTGACCAAGCGCTGTTTCAAACCGTATCCATATCAACAACGGCAGGTTTTACCACCACTGGATTTTCGGACTGGCCACTTTTTTTACCTGTGTTATTACTCTTCTCTTCTTTTATAGGAGGATGCGCCGGTTCAACTGGTGGGGGAATGAAAGTGATCCGCGTACTGTTACTGACCCTACAAGGGGCTAGGGAGATGAAGCGTCTGGTTCACCCACGTGCCATTTACCCGATCAAACTCGGTGGCCGAGCACTCTCGCAGCGAGTTGTGGATGCAGTATGGGGTTTCTTCTCCGCGTATGCACTGGTGTTTGTGGTTTGTATGCTTGCGTTAATCGCAACTGGAATGGATGAACTCAGCGCATTTTCTGCAGTGGCCGCCACACTCAATAACTTAGGACCAGGCCTTGGCGAAGTTGCTGTACATTTTGCGGATGTGAATGACAAAGCCAAATGGATTTTGATTGTGTCCATGCTCTTTGGCCGATTAGAAATATTTACTTTACTGATCCTACTTACGCCTACATTCTGGCGTAGTTAGTGATAACACAGAGGAGAGAGCTGTGAAAGCGTTACTG
>JBOFIW010000403.1:0-5229 GCA_051650365.1 Vibrio sp.
GGTTTGCTAGTGGTTGCATTCTCAACAACGGTACATATCATCGTGCTGCCATTATTTCTTAAATAACAATAACTATTCTTACTTAATTTTTTCAAAAGAGGACCACCATGCGCCAGTTACTCAGCGGTTTGTCTATCAAACTGCAGGTTGTAGTACCTGTGTTTTTCACAATGCTTTTACTCGTGACAGGGATTGTATACAGCACATCAACATTGAAAACCGTCTTTAGCCAGGTTTCAGACTCCACCGAACACCTCATTGTCGATAAAGACAATCTCACCAAAATTATTGATAACACTTATGCAATGCGTATTAGTGCGATTTATAGCCTTTTTCGACCTGATGAAGTGAAAACGCTTTCCTCTGCACTAAAAGACCGTCAAAGCCAAAACTTACAGTTGATGCGTTCTTTTAGTGATAACCCTGAGCTGCAAGATGAAGTTCAGGCGTTAACTCAAGCCATGCAGCATTATGTGGATTTCTCGATCAATAACATGATCCCTTTGCTCAATATTAAGCAAAGTACTGAGCAGACTAACGCTGAATTTGACCAACAATATCAACAGACTTCCGATGCTTATCGTGTAGCGGGCAACGACATGGTGAAAGCGATCAGTAACCTATCTCAGGCGCTAAATGAACTCGCCATGCGTACGATTAAACAGAGCGAAGAACAGCATAATGGCGTACTAAGCAATTCCACTGTTTCATTGATTGCCATTCTGCTGGCTGCTGGTGTGTTCAGTTGGCTTTTAGCAGGCATCATCGTTAAACCATTAAGTCAGCTACAGCAAACAATGCGTGAAGTGGCAAAAGGCAACCTACTCGTTACAGCCCAAGAGGTGGGTAAAAACGAGATCACCTTGCTTGCACGAGATGTCAACGCCACCATTGCCCAACTGCGTCAAACCGTGGCAAGTTTAATGCGCATCAGCACCGATGTGGCTTCTGCTTCGACAGAATTAGCTACGGTAATGACGCAAGCCAATGTCAACTCAAATCAGGAAAAGCAAGAAGTAGAGCAAGTGGCTTCCGCGGTTAACCAGCTGCAAAGTACCGCGCAAAGTGTGACCGACCATGCGCATAGCGCTGATGGTGCAGCACAACAAGCGAACCAGCTCACCTCACAAAGTTTACGCATGTTTGAAGAGAGCCATCGAGCCACCGCAAAAATGGCCGATCAGCTTACCGAGGCCGCACAAGTAGTCAATCAACTCAAAGATCAATCGGAGCGTATCGGTAATGTCACGGAAGTGATCCGTAGCATTTCAGAGCAAACTAACCTGCTTGCGCTGAACGCAGCGATTGAAGCGGCGCGAGCAGGAGAAAGTGGACGTGGCTTTGCTGTTGTCGCCGATGAAGTGCGTATGCTAGCTGCGCGTACCCAAAACTCAACCCAAGAGATCCGGGCCATCATTGAAGAGCTGCAAAGCCAGTCCAATACGGCAAATAGCAGCATGCACTCGAGCCTACAATTACTAGAGCAAAATCAATCGTTAGCGGCCAAAGTCAGTACCTCACTCAATGAGATCAATCTCTCAATCAGTGCACTGGGGCAGATCAATGCCCAAGTGGCAACGGCCTCAGAAGAGCAAAGCCAAGTCACCAAAGACATTAACCGCAACTTGAGCAACATCTACGAACTGGTTAGCCAAAATGTCACGGGGATCACTCAGTCGGCCGCAGCAAGTCATGAGTTATCCAACCTTGCAGAGCAACAAAACCAGCAGTTACACTATTTCCGAGTGTAATTTCCTGCCACTGGCACGCACAAAAATCTCATAAAAAAGGTCTGGTTTCCCCAGACCTTTTTATGACCAATCATCTATTCAATTTCTATTCGGCTTATTCGATTTCGTCTTCCAAATCCGCATCTGGCTTAGGCGCGACTTTCTTTTTCGGGATAAACACAGCGTCACCCACTGATACATTTTGGTAGAAGCTCTTATCACGCGGTGTGGCTTTTTTCGCTTTCGCAGGGGCTTTCGCTTTCACCACACGCTTGCTTGGCACAGTTTTTTGAGCCGCTTGGCGAGGTTTGAGGCCTTTGAATTTACCTTCCAAGCCTTCCATCACGTCAAACTGAATCTCTTGTTGTAAGAAGGCCTCTACACGTTTGAAGCTATCCCAATCTTTAGGGCCGACTAACGACATAGCATCACCTTTGTTGCCTGCACGACCAGTACGACCGATACGATGCACATACTCTTCCGTATGCTTTGGCATATCAAAGTTGATCACGTGAGTGACCGATGGAATGTCCAAACCACGTGAAGCCACATCAGTTGTAACAAGGATTTTAAACACGGTGCGCTCAAACTGCCCCATAATGGTGTTACGCTGCGTTTGGTTTAAATTACCGCTTAACGCTACCGCTTTTAAGTTGTTCTTATTGAGTTTTTCGGTCAAGCGATCGGTATCTGCACGCGTGGCCGTAAAAATGATCACTTGGCGATAGTCGGCGTCCGCCAGAATGCGATCCAATAATGCTTCTTTATGATCTAAATGGTCACACAAGTAGAAGTGCTGAGTAATGTCTTTGTGCTCTTCGCTGCCAACCCCAATCGCGATACGTTTTGGATCATTGAGCATCTCCATCGCCATGTCATTCACATCCGCGTGATCTAACGTAGCTGAGAACATCAAAGTTTGGCGACGGCGGTGCTTCGCGGCGTTATGAATACGACGCAACTCTTTAGCAAAACCTAAATCCAACATACGGTCGGCTTCATCCAACACTAAGGTTTCTAAACCATCCAAAAACAGAGAACGATGATCCAGATGGTCTGCTAAACGCCCCGGTGTCGCTACAATAAAGCGAGGTCCACGCGCTAACGCTTTCACTTGATCGTTAAAGTTTTCACCGCCAGTAATTACGGTTGCGGTATAGCTCAAGCCCCCTAGCATCGAACGCAGCTCACCATACACTTGTTTCGCCAGTTCACGAGTTGGAACTAAAATAACTCCACGAGGATCTTTTGCCGAAAATGCTTTGGTTTTTAAAGATTTGTGCAACATAGGTAGCACAAAGGCTAACGTTTTGCCTGAACCAGTCTTAGATGAAGCCAACAAATCACGTCCCGCTATCGTTAACGGTATTGCTTGCTGTTGGATTTCTGTCGCTTGTTTGAAATTGTAATGCGCTAGATTTTTCAGTAAGCGATTATCTAAGCCTAAATCTTTAAATTGCAAAGTATTCTCCATCTTTAGTTATGCTTAAAAGTACGAAGCAGATCACGAAAAAGTCCGCTATGATAGCGCGAATCACCTATTCATAGATAGTCGATGGATAAAATAATCCCAGAATAGATAACTCAAGGAAATAAAAATGCCACTTTCCATCAGCTTTAAACTAAAACTTATGACAATTTATTGATTCATTTTCAAATTTTTGTTTTTTTTAACTTTGAAGGACTAGTTTTGCGCGAAATTGCGACTACAATAATTTCGTCCATATTTTAAATTCAAATAAGTATAGGACGTAACTGATACCGACTTACCAAGTTAAGGAGTTCTCAATGAACAAGATGTTAATCGCAGCAGCAGCGTCTTCTGTACTTCTACTAGCGGGTTGTGCCTCTGGTCCTGATGAAGCTACCACTGCAAAAATGAACGAAATCAGCACTCAGGTTAGCGAACTAAACTCACAAGTTGCTGCACTGGCATCAAAAGTAGATCAAGCGAACGAAGCAGCGAAAGCAGCACAAGAAGAAGCGGCTCGTGCTAACGAACGTATCGACAACATTGCTCAGTCTTACACTAAGTAATCTCTGAGTAATGCTTAAATTGAAGAGCCAGCGATTGCTGGCTCTTTTTTTACATCCTAGTTGGAGAGCTATTGAGCTAGAAATTCCCATTGTGGCGGAGCGACTTCAACAGGCACGCCATTTTGCGCTAATACTGCTGCGCGCGCTTTCGCATCCGAGAGTTTGTTCTCCGTTAGCCACCAACTCAGGTCTTCGGGTACCACTAGCTCTTTTTTCTCACCATTACTGCGAGTTAAAGGCTCATGCACCTCAATAAATACACTGCGATCCGGTTCTAGTGCCACTTTGATCGGCTCGTTGATAATGCGAACTTTCTCACCGCGCTCCACCTGCTGAAATAACCATTCGATGTCTTTCGGGTCCATACGGATACATCCCGCACTCACACGCATACCAATTCCGAAATCTTTGTTGGTGCCGTGGATCAAATACTCTCCAGAACCATAAGCTAATCTCATTGCATAATCGCCAAGTGGGTTATCCGGTCCAGCAGGCACGACCGCGGGTAAAATATCGCCCTTCGCTTTGTGCTCACGACGCACAGACTCTGGTGGTGTCCACGTTGGATTTTTGCGTTTGCTGCTGATGGAGGTTTGCATCACAGGAGTATCACGGCCAATTCGTCCGATCCCAACTGGAAAAATATGCACTTTACCTTCATTAGGTCGGAAGTAATAAAGACGCAACTCAGCAAGATTAACCACAATTCCTTCATGGGGTACTTTCGGCAAAATAATTTGCGCAGGAATCGCTAATACAAACCCCTCTTGAGGCAAGAACGGGTCCACACCACGATTGGCTGC
This sequence comes from Vibrio sp., assembly GCA_051650365.1. GTDB lineage: Bacteria > Pseudomonadota > Gammaproteobacteria > Enterobacterales > Vibrionaceae > Vibrio. The sequence goes on from JBOFIW010000403.1 coordinate 4,571, forward strand.
CATCAATGCCAAAAAGCCAATATCATACTGCTTGGCAATTTCTGACAATGTTTCCCCTTTCTGAATCTCGTGGTATTGCGTGCTACCGACTATGCTACTTCCTTCCACAGGTAGATCGAACACGGCGGCATCAACACTATAACTGACCACCAATGAACAACCGATTGCCCAAACTTTCCGCCACATACTGCTGGTTATCCCTTCGCTGTTTTATACAAACGTAAGGTTACTTCTCTTTCCTGTTTATGATCAACTAGTGGCGCAGGATATGACACGCTATTGACAGCCGGATAGGTCCAAGGCTGCTGAATATGTGCTGAAGAAAGCGCCCGTAATTCTGGCACCCAACGGCGGATAAAATCACCATTCGGGTCAAATTTTTCCCCTTGACTGACGGGATTAAAAATCCGGAAGTAGGGCTGCCCGTCACATCCTGTTGAAGCGCACCACTGCCAACCGCCATTGTTGGCTGCGTAATCACCATCAATCAGTTGACTCATAAAATAGCGTTCTCCCCAACGCCAATCAATATGCAGATCTTTAGTGAGAAAACTCGCGACTATCATGCGTAGCCGATTGTGCATCCATCCCGTTTGATTCAGTTGGCGCATCGCGGCATCGACGATCGGATACCCGGTTTGGCCTTCACACCAACGTTG
>JBOFIW010000404.1:0-5317 GCA_051650365.1 Vibrio sp.
CGAAATCCCATTCCTGAAGGGTACAACCCAGTAGCGGTTGCGGAACGGCTCAACCGATTTGCTGAGCAGATTATTGCTGTACGTGGTAATTGCGATAGCGAAGTGGATCAAATGTTGCTGCATTTTCCAATGATGAGTGACTATGCTTGGGTGCTGTTAGAGTCAGGGCGGCGTTTGTTTTTGACGCATGGGCATCTTTACCATGGAGAGAGCTTACCGCCATTGAATAAAGGGGATATGTTAGTGCACGGGCATACACATATTCCAATTGCTGAGCGGTTAGGGGAGGTTTGGATTGCTAATCCTGGTTCAATGACATTTCCAAGAGGCAATTTCCGCCCGAGTTATGGAGTGCTGACCGAAGGTGTGATGCAAGTAATGTCAGTGGATGGCGAAATTGTAGCGAGTTGCGTTTTAAGCTAATGGGCTCTCGGCATTTTTTTGCGTTCAAAGCAGCCGTAAACTTTCGGCTGCTTTAGGATCCATTTGATTGTTCTAAAGAGGGGCGGTCGACATGGCCGAGATTACGTTCAGGGTCGATTAAATCTCGTACACGCTGTTTTAGTACCTTGGCTTCAGGAAAACCGCCTTCTTTCTTACGTTCCCAAATTTGTACACCATTACAAATAATCTCAAACCGCCCACCAGTGTCGGGGTGCATTGCAACGTAAGCAATTTCTTCACTAAAGGTGTGTAGTAATTCTTGACTTAGCCAAGCTGCGCGTAGCATCCAATTGCATTGGCGGCAGTAATAGATTTCGATTTGTGCTTTGTCCATTTCGCTTCCTTTGCATGGCAATGAGCTTTGAGCCAACAGTAGAATACGTCATTCAATCAAGCTTTTGAGAAAATGACGCTAGTCAAGTTTTATAGGTTACTAGATAACACGGTAGAACCATGATTTAGGCTAGTAAACAGGATGGTTTTCTCATTAACAATATCTACTCGGCGGCTTTGTTGAGCATCCATTTTGAACAACTGTGTAATAAGATGTAATTGTTCATTCGTAAAGTCTTTGCTCTGATTTGAGGAGATGTCTTTAAATTGAATCGGCGTTACAAGTAAGTAGTTATCACTGATATCCCATTCCCCAGACTCTGAAATATTAATCGTACTTTCAGCATTAGTACCATCCGAGTAGAGTTTGACGATAGAAACGCGTAAATACGTTCCATTGGGCAGGTATTTTACATTGGATGAGACATCAACCCTACTCAGTGGTCCCATTGCTGGGGTCTTACTGTTGGTTTTGATCAAAGAAACCATCTTTGATTGCCACTCACGAGAGGTCATTACCTGTTCAAGTTTTAAGTCGCTTCCCCAGTATAACCAATAGCTAAACAGTAGAGAAAGCAGCAAGATACCCGAAGCTATATATCTATTTTTCATAGAAAAATCCTACTCACACACTTTAATTGCATCTGTGGGATTAGCCACAATACGTAAGCTAATGTTTTCACCTGAAGCATCAGGGGTGTGAATGTAATTGAGTGTCAGTTGGTTATTCTGTCCACCTGTGGCAATCACTTCCTTCGGTTTTAATTCTCCGGTGTGCTTCTCATTGTATTTTTTTATACATAACTCAATAGAAGGTAGCCACGTAGTAAGATCAGGGTGATTGATGGGCATATTGACGGCGACACCATCGACCTCAGTCAAGGGTTTAAACTTTGATTGGCTAGGATTTGTCAGTAATAACACAGCAAGCGGAATCAGAATTGCAACTAAAATGATCAAGCGTGAGCCCCAGTCTGGCAGTGATTCATTAGTTGCTGTTTGGCTTGGTGCATGCTCATTTAAGATGGAGAGTGAGGCGGCGGTTAGATTGCTAGACTCAGAAAACTCTTGCTCAGCAGGTTGTTTGAACCCTTCCTCACTTTTGGGATCGTGTACTGCCTCTTCTTCTACTGTTTCGACACGGGCAATCAGTTGATAGCCTCGTTTTGGTACAGTTTTGACATATTCAGGAGATTTGGTTGAATCTTTAAGCATCTTACGTAAGGTAGATATGGCTTGCGTTAGGCTCGAATCATCAACTTCAAACCCTTGCTCTCTCCAGACAAAATCATGCAAATCATTGCGTGAAACAACATCATTTTGACGTTGAGCAAGTAGCCAAAGAATGCGGCTCTCGTTACTACCTAATCGAACAACTTCGTCATTACTGTCTTTATCAATTAGAGAGTTGCTTAAGGGGTCAAAGGTAAATCTATCAGCAAGAATGAATTTAGTACCAATATTACTCATCGATATCTTCTTTTGAGTTGTGTCCTAGTCTGAACATCTAGTTTCCAGTATCTCCATGTCCACAACGCTTAGACTTTACTGGTTTTTTATCTTCTTTGATAAAAATCTCGGCCTAGAATAATCGAATATCGATCAAAAAACAGTGTTTTTATTAATTTTGACCTTGAATTTACATCTTTTGTCCATATCTCACTGGTATATCAAGACAATTCCATTAAGTTTCAATGGAAAAATAGTTTGAAACAGAAGTAAACGGAGCAATTATGAGCGAAACAGCGACCATCAATAAAGAAACGCGTGGTTTTCAATCTGAAGTTAAACAACTGCTGCACCTGATGATTCACTCTTTGTATTCCAACAAAGAAATTTTTCTGCGTGAGTTGATTTCGAATGCATCTGATGCCGCTGATAAGTTACGTTTTCAAGCACTTTCTAATCCTGATCTCTATCAGGGAGATGCTGAGTTAGGGGTAAAACTTTCGTTTGACCAAGAGAACAACACTCTGACCATCTCGGATAATGGTATCGGTATGAGCCGTGAAGAGGTTATCGAGAATCTTGGTACTATCGCTAAATCGGGCACGGCTGAGTTTTTCTCAAAACTGTCCCAAGAGCAGTCCAAAAGTTCACAATTGATCGGTCAATTCGGTGTTGGTTTTTACTCGGCATTTATCGTGGCGGATGCGGTGACCGTTCGTACCCGTGCGGCAGGCTCAGTTCCTTCTGACGCAGTTCAATGGTATTCAAAAGGAGAAGGTGAGTATACCGTCGAAACCATCAATAAAGAGGCTCGCGGAACGGATATCATCTTGTATCTTCGTGAAGAAGGTAAAGAGTTTCTCTCTGAATGGCGTTTGCGTGATGTGATCTCTAAATACTCTGATCACATCGGCATTCCTGTTTATATTCAAACTGCCGAGCTTGATGAAGAAGGCAAAGCCACTGAAGAGATGAAGTGGGAGCAAATCAACAAGGCTCAAGCATTGTGGACTCGTGCTAAATCTGAGGTTTCTGAAGAAGAGTACAAAGAGTTCTACAAACATGTATCGCACGATTTTGCTGACCCACTGGTTTGGAGCCACAACAAGGTAGAAGGTAAGAACGATTACACCAGCTTGTTGTATATCCCTTCTAAAGCGCCTTGGGATCTGTTTAATCGTGAGCATAAACATGGTTTGAAGCTCTATGTGCAGCGAGTGTTCATTATGGATGATGCGGCTCAGTTTATGCCTTCATATCTACGTTTTGTGCGTGGTTTGATTGACTCTAATGACCTGCCACTGAACGTGTCACGTGAAATTCTGCAAGATAACAAGATCACTCAGTCATTACGCCAAGCTTGTACTAAGCGCGTACTCACTATGCTTGAGCGTATGGCAAGCAATGATGCTGAAAACTACCAAAAATTCTGGAAAGAATTTGGCTTGGTAATGAAGGAAGGTCCTGCTGAAGATTTCGCTAACCGTGAAAAAATTGCTAGCTTGCTGCGTTTTGCATCTACTCATGTGGATTCAGCAGAGCAGGCGATCAGCCTTGCTTCTTACATCGAACGCATGAAAGAAGGGCAGGATAAGATTTACTACCTGACCGCTGACAGCTACACCGCTGCGAAAAACAGCCCGCACTTAGAGCAATTTAAGTCCAAAGGTATTGAAGTCATTCTGATGTTCGATCGAATTGATGAGTGGTTGATGAATTACTTACCTGAGTTTGATGGTAAAGCTTTCCAATCCATCACTAAAGCCGGGCTTGATCTCAGCCAATTCGAAGATGAAACCGAAAAAGAGAAGCACAAAGAAACAGAAGAGCAATTCAAGTCTGTTGTTGAACGTGTGAAAGAATACCTTGGTAGCCGGGTGAAAGAGGTACGCACCACCTTTAAACTGGCTAACACACCAGCTGTGGTTGTTACTGACGATTATGAAATGGGTACTCAAATGGCTAAGTTGCTAGCAGCAGCAGGGCAGCCCGCACCAGAGGTAAAATACATCCTCGAAATCAATCCAGATCATGCGTTAGTAAAACGTATGGCGGATGAAATGGATGAGCAGACTTTTGGTCGTTGGATCGAGGTATTATTAGGCCAAGCTATGCTTGCAGAGCGCGGCTCAATAGAAGATCCATCACAATTCTTGGGTGCGATGAACCAACTGTTAACACCAGCGCAGTAGACTTTTGTCGATTATCCTAAGTCACTAAGCCCGCTTCGGCGGGCTTTTTCATCGCAAGGTAACACTTTTTTAGTTGAAATAACCTAAGCGTTGTTATGCTGAACTTACAATCACATTCTTTAGTCTTAGTGCGGTATGCCAAACGATTTCTGTGGTAGCATTAGGCACTTGAATGTGGTCATCAACGCGTGTATTTTTGCACGCCAGCTCGTTTAGCGGGCTATTCTGTCTGTTATACCGAAACTTACCGTGAGTTTTTGCAAGCGCTGTGAGCTTCGGTATAAAAATCAATTAGTATGAGGATAAAACATGCGCATCATTCTTCTCGGTGCTCCGGGTGCAGGTAAAGGCACACAAGCTCAATTCATCATGGAAAAATTTGGTATTCCACAAATTTCTACCGGTGACATGCTACGTGCAGCCATCAAAGCGGGCACTGAGCTCGGTAAGCAAGCAAAAGCCGTGATCGATGCAGGACAATTGGTATCGGATGACATTATTTTAGGTCTGATCAAAGAGCGTATTGCTCAGGCTGATTGTGAGAAAGGTTTCCTGCTAGATGGTTTCCCTCGCACTATTCCACAAGCTGATGGCCTGAAAGAAATGGGTATCAATGTTGACTACGTGATTGAGTTTGACGTTGCGGATGATGTGATTGTTGAACGTATGGCGGGTCGTCGTGCTCATCTACCTTCAGGTCGTACTTACCACGTTGTTTACAACCCGCCTAAAGTCGAAGGCAAAGACGATGTGACTGGTGAAGAGCTAGTGATCCGTGAAGACGATAAAGAAGAGACGGTACGTGCTCGTCTAAATGTTTATCACACCCAAACTGCTCCGCTGATCGAGTACTACGGTAAAGAAGCTGCAGCAGGCAAAACACAATATCTGAAGTTTGA
>JBOFIW010000405.1:0-2790 GCA_051650365.1 Vibrio sp.
CCCAAAAGCACAGGCCGCGAGCTGTTTAATCTGTCTTGGTTAGAAACGCAACTCGCCACGTTTTCGGTTGATGCCACCGATGTGCAACGCACCTTATGTGAATTCACCGCGCAAACCATTGTTGAGCAAGTCACACCGTTCGCCGAAGGGCCACAACCGCAGCTTTTAGTGTGTGGCGGCGGTGCGCAAAATCCTTTACTCATGGAACGTTTACAAGCCCTGCTGTCAGGCTGGCAAGTTGCACCCACCACCCAAATGGGCGTGGATGGCGATAATATGGAAGCCATGGCTTTCGCTTGGCTGGCACAAAGACGCATGCACGGTTTACCCAGTAATTTACCCGCCGTAACGGGCGCATCACGCCTTGCAAGCCTTGGTGTGATTTATTACCCCGATTAATCGCTACAGGAATTTTTATGACCAACGATGCTCTTATCGCCGCGCTTTCTCATCTCGTTTCCGAAGGTCGTAACCCCGATACAATGGATATTGATTTGCTCTCTTCACAAGAAATTGTCGAGCGTCTCAATCAACAAGACAAGCAAGTGCCATTAGCAGTTGAAGCCGTATTGCCACAAATTGCCCAAGCGGTCGATAAAATCACCGCGGCCTTTAAACAAAGTGGCCGCTTGATTTACTTAGGAGCTGGCACCAGTGGCCGTCTTGGCGTGTTAGATGCCTCTGAATGCCCACCCACTTTTGGGGTGAGCGATCAAATGGTGATTGGCATAATTGCAGGCGGTAAAGAGGCCATGTTTACTGCACAAGAGGGAGCGGAAGATAACGCCACACTCGGTGCTCATGATTTACAGCAAATCGACTTTAGCAGCAAAGATGTACTAGTCGGGATTGCGGCGAGTGGTCGCACCCCTTATGTGATTGGTGCGTTAGAATACGCCAATGACTTAGGGGCTACGACTATCGCACTCTCGTGCAACCCAAGCTCTCCGATTGCAGAAATCGCCCAGATTGCCATTTCTCCCGTCGTTGGGCCTGAAGCGCTAAGCGGTTCAACCCGTCTTAAATCCGGCACAGCACAGAAGTTGGTGCTCAATATGCTCACTACGGCCAGCATGATCCGCCTTGGTAAAAGCTACCAAAATCTAATGGTGGATGTACGTGCCACTAACCGCAAGCTGATTGCCCGTGCGGTACGAATTGTCATGCAAGCGACCGATTGCCAACGCGAAGAAGCCGAAGCTCTGCTCAAAGAGAGTCACAATAACGCTAAGCTGGCGATTTTAATGCACTTAACTGGCATAAACTATGAACAGGCGACCGCAAAACTCTCGCAATCGGACGGCTTCTTACGCCGCGCCATGGAAGAGCACGAAGAGTAGAAAATAAGAGAAAAACGAGAGCCCTATGGGCTCTCGTGACTTTTGATAAGCGAGACAACGATGTCGTCCTCTTTCGGCGCAAAGCTCGTTACATCCTGACACATCTGCACTCGCCCACGGCTGTCGACTAAAAACAGCGGCAACACAAAACTCTCTTTGTGGGTTTGCTGATAATCCTGATAGGTGAAGTTTTCACTCAACTTGGTGTGTTTCACTTCCGCACCTTGACCTACCAAACTCGCCAGTTTCTTGTAGCTCACTTCACCGCCTAAAAAGGGCAAACCGTGGTATTCCTGAGCCACCAGATGTTTTTCACTGACATTATTGGCGGCATTGTCATTGAGGCAGAACACGCGTTTATCACCAAAATCCGATAAAAACTGCATACAGGCCATGATGTTGAAGTGTTTATCTGGGCTCAGTGCCAACACATGCCCAATCCCGATCAAATTGAGGTAATCCTCGGCATGGCTGGAAATGGGGTTACCATAATAGTGCTCAAGTCCGGCCATTCTTGCTTGGCGAATGTAGTCCCAGTTGGAGTCCGTCACTACCACTCGACAATCGTACTTAGCAATCGCTAAACCGACCTGACGCGCAACATCATTAGCGCCAATGATCAAGAAGCCTTTCGGCGCAGGTTCAGATACTTTCAATGCTAACGCCATTGGTCGAGCAGTCGCACTCTGCAACACCACAGTTCCTATGATTACCATAAAGGTCAACGGCACTAATAACTTGGCATCGGCGATACCAAAGTCCATCAATTTGATGGCAAACAGAGAAGAGATCGAAGCGGCTACAATCCCGCGCGGAGCCACCCAAGCTAAAAAGGCTTTTTCACGAAAATTGAGCGTGCTGCGCAAAGTTGAAATGAAGATAGACGCAGGACGAGCCAACAGTTGCATCACCACAAACAGTCCTAAGGCGCTCCAACCTAACGCTTGGAAATCCGCCACCTCAATTCGCGCCGCAAGCAGAATAAAGAGTCCTGTGATCAGCAAAATCGTCAAGTGCTCTTTAAAGTGCAAGATGTGCTGAATGTTTACCCCTTTGGCATTTGCCAGCCACATCCCCATGACAGTCACTGTTAATAAGCCTGATTCGGACTCCAATGCATTGGACATGGCAAACACACCGAGCACGACACTCAACACCGCAAACGGTTGCAAGTATTCCGGCAACAAGCCTCTGCGTAGTACCGCCGCCACCGTAGCTCCAGAAGCAATACCCATGGCAAAGCCAACCAATAGAATGAGGCTGAATACCTGTAGACTATGAGCATGGCTACTCGATACGATGAATTCATATACCATCACCACAAACAGTGCGCCAAGTGGATCAATTAAAATTCCCTCCCAACGCAGAATATTGGCTAAACGTGCCGTTGGGCGTACTGTACGCAACAAAGGGACGATCACCGTTGGACCTGTCACCACAGTCAAGCTGC
>JBOFIW010000406.1:0-4806 GCA_051650365.1 Vibrio sp.
GCTAACCAAGCTGCGTTAGAGTCAACAATATCACCGTGCAAAACCTCTTCGCCGGTACTGAGCATTGCTATTTTCAACATATTTGCCATCCTGATGTAAATGCTGTTGTTATATTGAACTACCAGCAACTAATAGAAAAGAACGTTTTATCCATTAAGCAATTTCAAACAAGTTCAATTATCAGCTTTCTTGTTGGTGAGTTTTATGGATAATTGTGACCCTCATCGACGAATTACCTTTTTAGTGGAGACATCTGTGCTCAAAAAAAACATCACCGCCATGATGTTGTTGACATTTTCAGCCTGCGTAAACGCACAACAAGATGTGAACTTCCAATCTGATTTTGCCTACCAAATGGGCTGTGAACAGACCGGCTGCTACTTAAGCAATAATTATACCTTAGGCAATAATTATACCGATTCTCTCGGTGATCCGTTTTCTTTGAGCCTTAATGATGATCCATCACTCAAACTCGATGCCCCCCTACCTAAATATCTGATGGTGCAAGACACTCGTGATTGGGACTACCTCAAAGGCCAGACCTATACCATCTTAGGTCTGAGTGTTATGACCGCAGGATTAATGACTTTACTCCCTGAGTCCATCACAAAATGGGATGCAGAAGACCGTAAACTCAGTGGGCTTGGTCAAAAATGGAAAGATAATGTCACTTCAGGGCCAACGTGGGACCGTGATGAGCATTTCCTCAACTACATCATGCACCCTTACTTTGGTGGCGTTTACTACACCGCCGCTCGTCATGCCGGATTTAACGAATTTGAGTCATTTCTCTATTCAGCAACCATGTCGACCTTTTTCTGGGAATATGGCGTTGAAGCTTTCGCCGAAGTTCCTTCATGGCAAGACATCTTTATCACTCCATTCTTTGGCGCAGTTGTAGGTGAGCTGATGTTTGAAGCGGAGCAGAATATTGTGTCAAATGGTGGCGAAGTGATGGGGTCAGATACCGTCGGGGGGGTGACCTTATTCTTCCTCAACCCAATTGGTCATATCCACGGTTGGGTTAGCAATGCTTGGGGAGGCTCTGCTGATGTTTCTTTCCAGAGCAGTCCTTGGGCTAATAACCCTGATGCTGCAAGATTCGCCTTGGATGCAGGTGCACCATACGATTCTCAATATTATGGAATGAATTTTAAGATCACCTTCTAACTTTTTATGCAGGCTACACAAAAATGCAGCCTGCTTTGCTCCCCCTTTTATCGGTTGTTGCTTCTCTAAGATTCTGCTTCATTAACAAATCTGTGGCGCAAGTAGAATTATTGTCTCTCTGTTGATACTGCCTGCTCAAAAATTGACTTTTATCAATTCTTAACCTAGCTAAGCTCCTACACTCAAAGAGCGAGCAACGTAAATCTCTTGTCAGGAGGCCAACATGACCAGCACATTCATTGTTAACTTTGTCGGGAAAGCAACACCTACCACAATTAAGCAACTGGCAGCCGTCACCCACGACAATGGCGGGAAATGGCTGATCAGTAAAGTAAATTTCATTGAAGATAGAGTTGCTGCTGTGATCAAAATTGAGTTACCTCAAGAGAACGCTTCAGCAGTAAAAGAAGTATTTCACTCCTACCCAGGACTATTGGTGGAAATTGTCGATGCCGATCAGCATATCCACGCCAGTGATACTGTGTACCAACTTCGCCTTGATGCAAATGACCGCGCAGGCATCGTCAACGAAATTACCCATCTTCTTGATGGGCAAGGGATCAGTATTTTAGATATGGACTGTCAACGCGTATTTATCGCTGGTGGTGGTGGTATTAGCTCTAGCCTTTTTACCGCAAGCGTCGCTATGCGCCTTCCCATCAATACCGAAATTGATGATGTAGTAAAAGAGCTGGAAGCCCTAAGTGCAGATACGCGTGTGACTGTCGAAGCGTAATTGTTCTGGTTTCTCACCTTTTCTGCAGCAATTCACTAGTACAAGGGGGGTAACCTCCCTTTTTAGCTTCACACTATTACATTCGCCATCATTAAATACTTGAGCAGGTTAACACATTAAGCGCACACCATTGGCAAATCGACCGTTGTCATCCATGCTTTCATCAGCGTTTATCTATGGCTAACCAAAAAACATAACGAAGCTAAATGAGACACGCAGCCATTAACACTACTCCGTTAGGTGGTAACGTCATGTTGAAGCTAGAGAATATTAAGGTCAGTTATAAACTGGCCGCTATTGTTATCGTTGGTATTATTGGTTTTATGGGCTTACTACTCATTTCCGCTAATGCCTTAAAAGAAAATTTGGTTGCCGAACGTGAAGCACGCTTAAAGGCGGTTTTAGAGAGCACCATTTCTCAAGTTGCTTATCTCAACCAAACCCTACCGAAAGAACAAGCTCAAGAGCAAGCCAAGGCACTGATCAACGCGCTACGTTTTGATGGCAACAATTACATGTTTGTGATTGACGAGTCGCGCTACACGATTGTGCACCCAATCCGCCAAGATTTAATCGGCAAACAAATGGGCAGCCCCGGAAAAGATACCGAAGGGCAATTTTGGTTCACCATGGTCGACTTAGCGCGCAATGGCCAGCAAGGCTCACTGATCTATCCTTGGCAAAATCAGCAAGGCAAGCCCGCGGATAAACTTTCTTATGTGAACGGTTTTACGCCTTGGGGGTGGATTTTTGGCTCGGGTATGTTGCTCGATGACATACAAACGGCTGTCTATCAGCAATTCCTCAAAATGGGTTTGGCAACCTTACTCGTCACCTTATTTATGATAGGCCTCGGCGTGATCATCAGTCGTGCCATTATCCAGCCGCTCGACACAATTAAAGATGCGATGAAACAAGTCGCCAAAGGTGACCTCACAGCCAAAATCCGTGTTAAGGGGCGTGATGAACTCGGCATTGTGGCGCAGCGTATTAACGACAGTATTGCCTCTGTGCGCGATGCTTTAGTCGAATCGGTTCAGTCAGCCTCATCTGTTGCCGAAGCGGCTGTACGCATTGCATCCTCGGCGGAAGAAACAAGCCAGGCAGTTATCTCGCAACGAGATCAATTAAACCAACTCGCAACAGCCATGAACCAGATGACGGCTACTGTGGCCGATGTTGCTGGGCATGCGGAAGATACGGCGCGAGATACGCGCGATGCCAGTAAGGAAGCAAACCTAGGTGACAAAGACGTCCATTCCAGTGTTGATAGTATTCGCGCCCTATCCACTGAGCTCGGCATTGCAACCGATCAAGTGAACAAACTGAAAGAAGGTGTGATGCAAATCAGTGAGGTGACATCTGTCATCAGTGGCATTTCAGAGCAAACTAATCTCCTCGCACTAAATGCGGCCATTGAAGCGGCACGAGCAGGGGAACAAGGCCGAGGATTTGCGGTGGTTGCCGATGAAGTGCGTAATTTAGCTAGCCGAACCCATCACTCTACAGACGAAATCCAAACCATGATCAACCGCTTACAACAGCTGGCGGTGAGCACGGCAAGTGCGATGCAAAAGAGTCAGACCCTAGCAGCCAACAGTGTATCGACTGCCGAAAATGCTGGTAACGATTTATCTCTGATTGTAAATCATATTCAACATGTCAGTGATAAAGCCACTCAAATTGCAACGGCAGCGGAAGAGCAAAGTGCCGTTGCCGATGAAATGAATCGTAATGTAAGTGGAATTAATGATGCTGCGTTAGAGATGTCGCAAGCTGCGACTTATTTGGCAGAAGAAAGTGAGAAGCTTGCAGATTTATCCCGTCAGCTAAATCAGAAATTGACGACGTTTAAACTGTGATCTAACTCTTTTTATAGACAGCGTGGAGATCATCATGGGCATTCCCCGATGAAAGTGCTACCCTTACGCCATTATCTACTGCGAGAGAACAAAATGAGCAAATTAACGGCAGATATCGACGCAAATCTAGCGCTGTTTATTCAAGAAACCCAAGAAACCCAACTGGTCTGGGGTCTACGTAATGAAGAAGGTTGGCTCTCTTGTGAATCGACTGAATTTGAAGAAAGTGAAGTCATGCCTTTCTGGTCGTCAAAAGCAGATGCACAAATTCATAATGTCGAAGAGTGGGCAGACTTTGAAGTGGTTGAAATCCCATTTGATGTGTTTGTTGAAGATTGGTTGATTACCCTCGATGAAGATGGTGTTCTCGTTGGACCAAACTGGAACGCAAGCCTAGAAGGTAAAGAATTAGAGCCATCACAACTGGCCAAACTCTACCTGTAACCTATTCCCTATGTAGGTTTATAGGTATTTCGGTTCTCCCTACCGGTAAGGCGCGTTTTCGCGCCTTTTGTTTTTCCATATTAATTTTGCCGCCCCAACCTATGCTCAGCAATAGCCCCATTTAGCAAGCTTTGTTACACTGGCCTCCCTGTAAAACACCACCCGGAACGCAAGCATGCAATTAACCAAGCTGACGCAAGAGATCTTCGACCACTTATATCGTGATATCAGTGAATTTCGTCAAACCTTTGATCTGCCGGTCGCTGCGCCACAAACTTTAAACGAGCAGGCTGATACCTTACATACCTCTTTGGCGATCGAAGAGCTGACAGAGCTTGCACAAGCCGATAATAAAACCGAACAAGCAGATGCCATTGTGGATACCGTGTACGTTCTTATGGGACGACTGGTGCATTTGGGGCAAGCGAAAATGAAAGACAATCTCGCCATCAGCTATCTGATTGATCTTCTTCTGCATGTCGCCAATAACTTAAACATCGAATTCCTACCTTGCTGGGATGAAGTGCATAGCTCCAACATGAGTAAAGTGTGCCGTAACGAGCAAGAGTATTTAGATACTGAGAAATTCTATGC
>JBOFIW010000407.1:0-2889 GCA_051650365.1 Vibrio sp.
CTGATTTTTTCTGTTACCCAACTAAAGGCGGCGCGTGGTACTTGAGTCGCTATAGTTGGAATACGTGCTTCATGCCAACCAATACCCGTATTAATGATAGTGACTCCTGCTTCTTCCAAAGCTTTGGCTAGCACTACCACTTCTTCAAAGGTACTGCCTTGCTCCACCAAATCGAGCATCGACAGACGAAAAATAATAATGAATTCTTCACCCACCGCTTCACGAATCGCCTTGACGATCTCAACCGGAAAACGAATTCTATTTTGATAGCTGCCACCCCATTCGTCATAACGCATATTGGTACGTTTACAAATGAATTGGTTGATCAAGTACCCTTCCGATCCCATCACTTCTACACCATCATAACCCGCCAGTTGTGCCAACTCCGCACTATTGGCAAAGTCTTGAATGGTATTGCGGATTTGGCGGGCACTCATTTCACTGGGAGCAAACTTGGCAATTGGTGCACGAATGGCTGAAGCACTTAGCGAAAAAGGATGCATGGCGTAACGCCCTGCATGTAAGAGTTGCAACGCAATTTTAGCGCCATGACGATGCACCGCCTCAGTCACAACTTTATGAGCCTTCGCATGTTTGTTTTTACTAAATTCAGCACTAAACGGATGCAAACGACCACGTAGATTGGGAGAAAAGCCTCCCGTGACAATCAGACCCACTCCACCTTTAGCACGTTCTTCATAAAAGGCTGCCAACTTATGCAGCCCTTCCTTATTTTCCTCTAAGCCAGTATGCATGGAGCCCATCAACACCCGATTTTTGAGCTGAGTAAAACCAAGATCGAGAGGCTGAAACAGATTTGAGTACATAACGACTTCACCTTGCTCCTTATTTAATGGTCAGACCAGAATATGCCTTCACATTACAAAGATCAAACAAGCGTTTACATTTGTGCAACAACGCTCAAAATTACGGTAGCTTGCAAGATTGTTGTTTGCCCCGATCAGATAACGTAGGATGTTAAGCGTTATACGCAAATTTTCTCACGCAAAATCTGAAGCTTTGGAGTGATGTGTCACTCCGTTGGTCTGGAGACACCATGAAATCACTGTTTCGTTTTGTTAGTTTGGTTTTGAAAGGGATCTGGAAAGCCATCACTTTCATTCGGCTAGCATTAACTAACCTTATTTTCCTGCTCAGTATTGGCATTATCTATTTTATTTATGTTCAGGCGGAGGCTCCACTGCCAGCCAGCGACAAATCCTCGGCATTGGTACTTAATCTATCCGGCCCGATTGTTGAACAGAGCACACATATCAATCCAATGGACTCCTTTGCAGGTTCAATATTTGGCGAAGAACTACCACGCGAGAATGTACTGTTTGATATTGTTGAAACCTTACGCCACGCCAAAAATGACAACAATGTCACAGGGCTCGTTTTAGCGCTAGGCGATATGCCAGAAACCAACTTAACCAAGCTGCGCTACATAGCTAAAGCCATCAACGAATTTAAATCATCCGGCAAGCCTGTATTTGCAGTCGGAGATTTCTACAACCAAAGCCAATACTACTTGGCGAGCTACGCAGACAAAATCTACCTTGCTCCGGATGGTGCTGTGTTGCTGAAAGGCTATAGTGCCTACTCCATGTATTACAAAACTCTACTTGAAAAACTGGATGTCACAACGCACGTCTTTCGTGTCGGCACCTACAAATCCGCGATTGAGCCTTTTGTGCGTGATGACATGTCAGATGCCGCTCGTGAATCGGCTTCTCGTTGGTTAACTCAGTTGTGGAGCGCGTATGTCGATGACGTCGCAGCCAATCGCCAAATTGATATTAAAACTTTGACTCCGACTATGGATGAGTTTGTCGCTCAACTAAAAGAAGTGGGCGGTGATTTAGCGGCGTTATCCAAACAAGTTGGCTTGATTGATGAGTTGGCCACACGCCAACAAGTGCGCCAAACATTAGCGGAAACCTTTGGTAGCGATGGTAAAGACAGCTATAACGCCATTAGTTACTATGAATACAAAGCCACTCTTAAGCCAACGACACAGACCAATGCCAACGATATTGCCGTGGTGGTGGCAAGTGGAGCCATTATGGATGGTTCACAGCCTCGCGGTACTGTTGGCGGCGATACTGTGGCTGGGTTACTACGTGAAGCTCGTAACGATAGTAATGTGAAAGCAGTAGTACTTCGTGTAGATAGTCCAGGAGGCAGCGCTTTTGCTTCTGAGGTGATCCGCAACGAAATTGAAGCACTAAAAGCCGCAGGTAAACCGGTTGTTGTTTCTATGTCTAGCCTTGCCGCTTCTGGTGGTTACTGGATTTCGATGAGTGCAGACAAAATTGTGGCGCAGCCCACCACACTGACAGGCTCAATCGGTATTTTCAGTGTGATCACCACCTTCGAGAAAGGTCTGAATAACCTTGGTATTTACACTGATGGCGTTGGTACTAGCCCTTTCTCAGGGCAAGGTATAACGACAGGTCTCACGCAAGGCGCAAAAGATGCCATTCAACTGGGTATTGAGCACGGTTATCAGCGCTTCATTTCTTTGGTTGCAGAGAAACGTAGTATGACGGTACAAGCGGTGGACGAAATTGCCCAAGGCCGAGTTTGGACAGCACAAGATGCGCAAACCTTAGGGTTAATCGATCTGCTTGGTGATTTTGATGATGCGGTACATTTAGCTGCGGAGCTGGCACAGCTGGATCAATACAACCTTTACTGGGTTGAAGAGCCACTCACACCAGCGCAACAGTTCTTGCAAGATCTGCTTGGCCAAGTGCGTGTTAGCTTAGGTTTAGATGTTTCGGCACTGTTACCAAAATCACTCCAACCTTTAGCAACGGAATGGCAACAGCAAACCTCACTGCTCAATCAATTGAATGATCCCAAAGGGCAGTATGCGTTCTGTTT
>JBOFIW010000408.1:0-2516 GCA_051650365.1 Vibrio sp.
GCTTCCACTTCTGGTTATCTTTCTGCTTGGTTTGACTGGAATCGTGATGGCGACTTTGATGATGCAGGAGAACAAGTCTTTACCGATCAACGACTGAACAGCGGACAAAATGTGCTGATTTTTACGGTCGCCCAACAAGCAACTATGGGTTCGAGTTGGAGCCGTTTTCGCTTTAGCCAACAAAAAGGGTTGAACTCCTACGGTGGTTCAACCTCAGGGGAAGTGGAAGACTACCCGATTACCATCTCCGCGAATGGGGTGGCTATACGCCATTTCCCGAGTGAAACCACTTATGCAACAGTCGCTTTTGAGGATAACTGGCCACATTTAGCCGACTATGACATGAATGATGTGGTAATCCGTTATCGTGTCACCGAAACACTGCAAGATAACCAAGTGGCACAAATTCGGATTGATGGCTACCTTGCTGCCTATGGTGCAGGTTACCACAATGGTTTTGCGATTCGTTTATCGGGCTTGGCACGCAGCGCTATTGATACCAACCTGACCCGTCAATACCACAATGATGTTTTGCAACCAAGCAGCGGGTTAGAGATAGATTCGAATGAAGCGATTTTTATCATCTCCAATGATCTGTCACGCGCCTTCCCACGACTCTGTACTTACTTCCGTACTGACAATCAATGTAAAGAAGAGATTAGTTTTCATTTTAGTCTCATCATTGCTATCGAGCGCAATAGTGATATTAGCCAGCTGATCGCCATGCCGTATGACCCTTTCATTTTTGCCACTCCAGGTATTTACCATGGTGAGGGCATTACCTTCCAACCAGGCCGTAAATGGGAAGTTCATCTTGCGGATTACCCAGCCACAGAGAAGTTTGATGCACTCAATTTGTATGGTGCTGGTGTTGATACTAGCGACCCAAGCCAGCAACGTTTTTTCAAAACAGCAAACAATTTACCCTGGGCGCTGTTGATCACGGATGAATGGCAATGGCCCTATGAACGTAGCGATCTGGCGCGTACTTACCCTCAATTTAGTACTTACGCTCAGTCTGCGGGCCAACAGAAACAAAATTGGTTCAGCAACGCCTTCAATAACTGTACATACTGCTATATCCCTTAGGAGAATATCATGAGAACCCTATTGCTCTTAGTTACTTCGAGCCTTCTGCTCTACGGTTGTGGGGGGGGCGATGGTGATGGTGCGACGCTAAGTGAAAGCGTGTCGATTGATACAACGCCATCCACGCCATCCATTGCCGAAGAGACGGCGATCATTACCAAAAATTTTACGCCTGTGGTAATGAGTTTTGTCACCCAAACTCCCCCCCCAGAACTAAACACCGGAGTGGACTATTCACAGCAAGATTTTGGCAATGATAATGATCTAACCACATCGCAATTAGCTGTACCGGCTGAATTTAGTTATAACCCCGTGGCACAAATTCAAGTCACCGCAGATATTAGTGCTTACCGAACTGACCGAGCCTTTATTTCCTTCTATAGTCAATATACAGCCAGTGGTGACGGCACCTACTACCCCGCTTATGAGAGTCGGATTACTTCGTCTGCGTTAACCCTTGGCATAGCAAACCTTAGTTTCAGTTACCCTCTGTCTCAATCTAGCTTATTAGCTGAGATATGGTTTTATGATGGCTCAGCCCCACTGCAACAAGTTTTTACGCCAATCCAACCATAAAAGGATTGTTCTATGCTCCCAAAAGGGCTTGGTGGTTTACTTATTGGGATGAACTTACTCTGGCTTATCAGTTTGTATTACCCCATGCCTATTTGGTGGCTAGATAATCTTCTCAGCTATCCCGTAAGTTTAATGGGGGCAAATGCTCTTTTCATCTTGATTGCAATATGTATAAGCAATCGGGGCTTACTTATTGGTGGTGTGCTAGGTTTATTCGTTCAGTTCTGGTTACTGCCAAGCCCCCAAAACACCACGCCTCAAAAAATGCCCACAAATAGCGACAATTTGCAAAATCAGCTTAAAGCAAGATGCTCCTCTCCATTCACTGTGATTCAGTTTAATGCGCTTTATGAAAATACCGACTACAACCGGCTACTCAACCTTTTACTACAAGAACAAGCTGATTTAGTGGTTCTACAGGAAGTGGCGCCCGCACTTGAAGATAAACTCAGTACTTTAGATGACATCTACCCGTACATTTACGGCGGTAAAACCCATGCCAAAGTACCCTCTAGCCAATTTATTCTCAGTAAAAAAGCCATCCTGAATTTTTCTGTAGAACCGTTTACCGAAAAAAATAAAATTCTACAGGGGGAGTGGCAAGTCACCCCTCAAACTTCTCTACATTTGATTGCGACACACTTGCCTTCTCCGAGAAGCCCAACACTTTGGACAGAACGTAATACCATGCTCACTCATGTAGAAACCTTGGCCAATAAAGCCCTTAATGCAAACGTCCTCGTACTAGGAGATTTTAATCTTTCAAGCATGAATGCCCGTTTTAGAAGCCATTTTTCCGAGTTTGAAACTCGCCCCGTAGCATCATGGCCCGAATGGCTCACTCATTACCC
>JBOFIW010000409.1:0-2595 GCA_051650365.1 Vibrio sp.
ACAAATTGATACCCAATGGTTCCAGCATTTCCCAAGCACAGAGAAAATCCAAGCTAACGTGCTAACCGAAAAGCAGCAAAGTGCGCTACAACTGAACGCGAAACAAACCCGCATCAGCTTGTAACCTTACCGACAGGGGTAAGCACCTACTTACCCCTGATTGAAGTACCCAAGCCCACATAAAGGAACCATGATGCCTATTCACCGTTCTGAACCCACCTCATTCGTGATTGAATTGAATGAGGTGGTGTTCTGCTGGCCAAATGCCAACACGCCCACCTTGGATATTACCCATTTACAGGTTGCCCAAGGGGAACACCTGTTTGTTAAAGGCCCAAGTGGCTGCGGTAAATCCACCTTACTTAGCTTGTTAACCGGCATTAATACCGCAACCCAAGGTGTGGTCTCTTTGCTCGGCAGCGATCTGAGCACGCTGAGCGCCAGCCAACGTGATCGCTTTCGCGCTGACCATATCGGTTATATTTTTCAGCAATTTAACTTACTGCCTTATCTCTCTGTTCTAGACAACGTGACCTTGCCGTGCCATTTTTCCGCGCTGCGCAAACAACAAATCAGTGGTTCTTTGCAGCAAAAAGCGCAATCGCTACTGGAAAGGTTACACCTGCCCAGTACATTGCTGAATAAACCCGTAACCGAACTGAGCATTGGTCAGCAGCAACGTGTTGCCGCAGCGCGTGCTTTAATTGGCGAACCAAAACTGATCATCGCCGATGAACCCACTTCCGCCCTCGATTTTGATAACCGCGAAGCCTTTATTGCCTTGCTGCGCGAAGAAGCAGAACGTGTCAGTTCGACTTTAGTTTTTGTTAGCCATGACCCTACGCTCGAGAAGCTCTTTGAGCGCAGTATCCACTTACCGACACTCAATCGCGTAGGAGGTTGGCAATGAAAGTGATCCTGAATCTGGCATGGAAAAGCTTACTCAATCGTAAAGCCACGGCTCTGCTAACGGTATTGACCGTTTCCATCGCAGTGGTGTTGCTACTCGGTGTCGAGCGGATTCGCACCCAAGCCAAAGAGAGTTTTGCCAACACCATTTCTGGAACCGATTTGATCGTCGGTGGGCGCTCAGGGCAGATCAATTTGCTGCTCTACTCGGTATTTCGGATTGGTAACGCCACCAACAATATTGATTGGCTCAGCTATCAAGAATTTAGCCAACATCGCGCAGTCAAATGGACAATCCCCATCTCCTTAGGCGATTCACACAAAGGGTTTCGCGTATTAGGCACCAATCACAGCTATTTCGAGTATTATCGTTATGGAAGTAAGCAACCACTGACTTTTTCCCAAGGTAAAGAGTTCAATGGGTTGTTTGAAACCGTGATCGGTGCAGATGTGGCAAAAACCCTCGGCTATCAAGTCGGCAGCCAAGTGATTATTGCTCATGGTATCAGTGATGTCGGCTTTAGCCGTCACGATAACTTGCCGTTTACTGTGGTGGGGATATTGGCACCAACAGGCACGCCGGTGGATAAAACCGTGCATGTGTCTTTAGAAGCGATAGAAGCGATTCATGTCGGTTGGGAATCCGGGGCGAACCTTGGCCATCAGCCAAGTGCTGTTCAACTCGCAGAGCGTGATTTTACACCGAAGCAAATCACCGCCATGCTGATTGGACTTAAATCAAAAATCCAAACTTTTGCCTTACAGCGGCAGATCAATGACTATTCGGCCGAACCGCTCAGCGCTATCATGCCCGGAGTGGCACTGCATGAGCTGTGGGGCATGATGTCGGTCGCAGAACAAGCACTGATGGCAGTCTCGATTTTTGTCGTCATCGCAGGACTGCTCGGCATGCTAAGTAGCCTACTGACCAGTTTACAAGAGCGACGGCGAGAGATGTCCATTTTACGTGCTATGGGAGCAAGACCGCAGCATGTATTTGCTTTGCTGGTGAGCGAAGCCAGCGTGCTGACTCTACTAGGCATAGCGCTTGGAGTAAGCATACTCTATCTACTCCTTGCAAGTGCAGCCCCTATGATTGCTAACCAGTACGGCATTCAAATTGCGCTGACCGGACTCACGCCTTATGAATGGCAACTGCTCGGCTGGGTGCAACTGTCAGGAATAGTGATTGGGTTTATTCCCGCACTGCGCGCTTATCGCCAGTCACTCAGTGATGGCATGACTATTCGCCTATAACAATCACATTGATATGGCTGAACCGAGACGAGAAAATCACAAGGAAACATGTAATGAGAGCTTTGATATTGATAGCCAGCCTAGTTATGGCTCCGCTGTACTCAGCACCACTACTGGCCAACCAAGAAGCGACTTCTACCAGTGAGCAGGATGTTTTAAAGCTCGACTGGCTGGATTTAATCCCCGAACAAGAGCGAAAACTGTTTGATCAACAGGGTATGCCGATGCCGGATCACAACGCTACTGAACCAGCCAAACAGCAGCAACTTGGTACCGTGCGTACAGAGTTAAATGGCAGCCGAGTGAAAATTCCGGGGTTTGTAATCCCACTGGAGGGAGATGATCAAAAAGTCACTGAATTTTTGTTAGTGCCTTACTTCGGCGCGTGTATTCACGTACCACCACCACCGCCGAACCAAATCATCTACG
>JBOFIW010000410.1:0-5165 GCA_051650365.1 Vibrio sp.
TCAATCTGGTCAGTTAAAAATACATGTCCCTGCTCCTGAGGGAGCCCAAAAAGTATTACTACTCAGCGAAGCGGCCTTAGCTGCACTAGTCGGTAATGACATAACCTTTGAGGAGGCAGATCTCATGAAAATTGTCATCACATCGAAATAACATTATCCGCTCTAAACTAGGTGTTCTAGATGGCGATATGGAAAGAACAAACACAATAAACCGCCAACTGAGATCCATTTGGATCTGGATTCACTTCAGCTCAGATGCTTTTTCTGGTGCCGAGCGTAAAAAAGCATAACTGTAATATTCGGAGTGATTTACTTTAGACTTTTTAGAGGGTTCAGATGGGCGGAGGCCCCAGCCACATCCCGGCACACACATCATCCGCTGTGGCTGCTTCCTTCCGGATCTGACCAAGTTCACGAACTAGTGTTGCGGGAGGACCAGGGCCTCCATAGATTTGAATTTGGATTGTCTCCAAAGCGGTTGCGATTATTAAACATCGACTTAGGCAATGCAAGCAATAATCTTCTTTTCAGCCTACCTCTCTCTTCAACCGTACAGCATTTCACCAATTTGATTAAACGATGTGTAACGTTTTGCTTTTCAAGTCATGTTGCAACAAAAGTGGCGTCGACTCAGCTTTAGCACGATACATAGCTATATCAGCTTGATGCATTACATCATTAAGCGACATCACTCGCTCCCGAGCTGGGGCAATACCAATTGCGACTGTTACTTCAAAACTCACATCACGTTCTGCATCAACAAACATAAAACGCTCACACTGCCGCACGACTTGCTCAAGGCGTTGAGTAGAACATTCCCCAATCAAGATGAATTCATCACCACCAATCCGGTAACTGCGACCACACCAAAAATGCTCTATTCGTTGTGCCAGTTGTTTAAGTACTTTATCTCCAATTTCATGTCCATACTGATCGTTAATGGCTTTAAATTTATTTACATCAAGATAAACCAAGGAATAGCGTTCCGATAAACCTCGGCGATAACGGTTATACAGGGCTCGACGGTTACGTAGTTTTGTCAAATTATCACTATGTGAAATACCGTGAAGATAAAAAGCAACAATAAATAACGCCAGTAACGCCATCGCAAATAGCCATTGGGTACTACGCTGATATTTTTTTTCAGCTAATAATGTCGCTCGCCAGTCTGGTTGGTAATCATAAGCATGAATAATTTGTTCAGTATTGAGCATTTTGATCGCCCGAGAAAACAATGGAGCCAATGTCGCCCCTAAGGAGTTTTTTGCAAAACCAATGGAGATGTCATATTGATAAAAAACACCAATCATGGTGTCTTCCACTATCGGCAACATTTCTTGCGATTCACGAAGCAAGAGGTTGAAATTAGCTCGGCTTAAAACTATGTAGTCCACCTCTTTGTTCAATAAGCCCTGCACTTTTTCTTGCTGATTTGCGTAGGTATATAACTTCTTGTTAGGCAACATCTGTTGTAATAGCTCTTCAAAAAAATCGCCTTTGACAACACCAATTCGTTCGGTAACCAACTCCGAAACATTACTATAAACATCATCTTTATAATGTTCGCGCTTGACCAGAATTGCCTGTGGCTGATAGTAGCTTTCACTAAAATAGGCAAAGTTTCTACGCTGTGCTGAGATAGTGACAGGAGCAAGAATATCAATTTTTCTCTCCTGCAAGTCAGTGAACATGTTTTCCCATGTCTCATCTCTATGGCTCACCAATTCACATTTAAGCAGTAACATTTCACAAGCTTGGAACAACACATCGGCACTAATCCCCCGTACGGACCCATCTGGCAGATATAATGCGTATTGAGGATTATTTTCTAGCTTTACATGTAATACACGCTGCACATTCAAATCACTATCAATTACCGCTTGGCGCAGAGCCTGTTTACGAATATCAAGTTGATACTTTTGAATGGATTCGCTTAATAGACGTTGAACATAAGCCGAGTGGGCATATTGTTCAATTTTGCCTAATAATGCCTCATGCTTACCTTTTGGAGCCACAATCGAGACAGGTTGGATCGGTAATTGATCATTTAACAGCTGAACATCCAGCCCTTTGAGTAACATAGGTTTAAGTTGATTAATAGCATCAACCACTCCATCAACACGGCCACTTTCAAGTAAAGTAGCTGCCTCTAAATGCCCTTGATACTCCACTTGCTGAATATAGGGATAATGTTCTTTGAGTAGTTCACTATAAATGGTGCCCTTTGGGATACCCACCGTACGAATATCACTTAAGCGCAACCCTCCATAACTGTAGAGATAGGTGTACTCAATATTGATTGGGCTGGAAAAATCAAATCGTTCCGCACGGGTATTGGTATAAGTAACATTGGCGGCAAAGTCCGCTTTACCTGCTTCTATCGCTAATAAAATATGGTTAAAACTAGGATAATTGACATATTCAATCTCAATATTGAAGTGGTAAGCAATTGAATCAAATAGAACTCTAGTCACCACATCATCGGCTTCTGTGGCGACTACGTAGGCATGAGAACTCGCTAAACTACTGGCGGAAATAGTAAACCAACCAAGTAACAATAAAGCTAAGTTGGAAAAAACCTTAACTAACATAGACGTTAAATTTAATGTGTTATTTTTGCAGCGCATTTTAGCGCAAATAATCATAGCCCACTATTAGTGCTAGAGGATATATTTCATAAATCATAGTATTTTTCACATACTCACCTGAGAACTAATAGTGTATAACGCCAAACGCTTCACTATTAATTTAAAAATTAATACGTTATGAAGATGAATTTACTATTCAGGCGCTTCTTCCGTACTTTTGAGTACATAATCCGTTGTCCATGCGGTGGCTAATAAACAGATCCAAACAACGAAAACAGGGTTCGGAACGTCGATTACGGGTGATACAACTAAAGCAGCAAAACTAACGCAAGGCAAACTCCAACCGAGTAAATTTCCCCAGTTCAATAAAGGTGTGGTTTTAGAAGCTAAATACTCACACGCCGCAATAATGCCGGTGATCAGTAAAGCGAGGGCCACTGCATAAAATTGCTCAGCCACCCAGAGGGGAATAATTAATACCAAAGCCCACCAGCTGTGAGAATGGCTCGGTTTCCAGCTACGAGATGTCCACCAAATCAATATGACCATGATTATCTGTACTACAGTGAGCATCGGCGAACCTTCCAGTTTGCCTGCAGATTGAGTTACCATGATACCGACTTGTAAAGTGAGCACAATCAGCGTACTGACTAAAATAACGCCCCAGTTGCTGCGCGGCGAGAATGCCACCATTAATAAGGGGATCAATACCCACAGGCTAATGGATAAAGCTATCGGTTGTTCTGGCAAAGTTAAGCCAAAAATGGCAATCGCCATAAGCATGACTGCACTAGAGAACCCTGATTTGGGTAGTAGCCAAAGTGCAGGGATCAAAAATGCGATGATGGGAACATCACCCTCGCTGAGCCCTGCCACATAAGCGGCAACAATGGCAAAAAGTGTCGCAATCAGAAATTGTACGGCAGACAGTATCATGCCAACTCCCTATACCTATCCTTGGTAAATTTATTTCGGGTTTTTGTATTATGGACCAGTTTTTACAACAGATCTTTGTAGTGATTCACCAAATTCCGGTTGGTAAAGTGTCAACTTATGGTTCAATTGCCAAAATGGCAGGCTATCCAGGTTATGCACGCCATGTGGGCAAAGCGCTAGGCCATTTGCCTGAAGGGAGTCAGTTACCTTGGTTTCGAGTTATCAACAGCCAAGGCAAAATATCACTGCAAGGGGATGATTTTGTGCGCCAGCGGCAATTATTGTTAGCGGAAGGGGTAGAAGTGAGTGATACAGGAAAAATATCACTCCGAAAATACCAATGGCAGCCCTAAAGCTGCCATTGGTTTAATGCATTGGGTTTGCCAACTTATTTATTCGCCACGCACACCAATCAACATCATTTGTACTTGCTTAGTCGCATCAGTGTCAGTGATCACACCATAGTGGGTATCAGTAATAAAGCGCAATTTACCATCCACCTCAATACGTGCACTCACGCTGTAGCGGTGGTTTGCTTTGATTTTGCTGCTGTCATACGCCAAGTTGAACTCTAACGGCACTTGCATACCATTAGTGATAAAGTTTTGCTTGGCAATAACCGTTGCAGGCGCATCAGCCAAAGAGACATCTTGTAGATAAACCGTCACTACTGCATTATCTGGCAGGGCAATACGTTCGCGGTACGCAACGCTCCCTGTAATGGATTGAATTTTATCCTGTGCTTTAGGGGCAGATTCATTCATTTGGCAACCTACGAGTAAAGAACCAAACAGAACAGAGATAACAATAAGTAGAACCTTTTTCATAGGGCCTCACTAACTAATGGGAATGTCAAATTAAGAAACATGCAAATTATATGCTGCATAGTTATTTATGTCATTGGACAGCGAGATTATTGACAAATATCTGACTAGCATCACAAAATCATCAAAAAGACAAAATAGGATTCTGGGTAATGAGTAAACCGTTAGACGAACTGCTAAGTCTGCTGCAATTGGAAAAACTAGAAGAAGGGCTCTACCGTGGTGCTAGCGAAAATTTGGGACTTCCCCAAGTTTATGGCGGCCAAGTGATCGGCCAAGCGCTGTCAGCAGCACGTTACACG
Source organism: Vibrio sp. (assembly GCA_051650365.1). GTDB lineage: Bacteria > Pseudomonadota > Gammaproteobacteria > Enterobacterales > Vibrionaceae > Vibrio. The sequence continues at coordinate 4,651 of JBOFIW010000410.1, forward strand.
GTGGAATCTGACCGCACTGTGCATTCTTTTCATAGCTACTTTCTCTTTCCTGGCGATCCGGAAAAGCCGATCATTTACGATGTAGAAAATTTGCGTGATGGTAGAAGCTTCAGCACTCGTCGTGTTAAAGCGATCCAAAATGGGCGCCCTATTTTCTATCTGACTGCTTCTTATCATGGTGATGCACCAGGTTTTGAACACCAAAAAACCATGCCTGTGGTTCCAGGGCCAGAAAATTTCGCATCAGAATCCGAATTGGCGGCGCAAATTGCCCATTTCCTGCCAGAAAAATTGCAGCGAGCTTTCTGTGGTGAAAAGCCAATTGAGATGCGTCCAGTCACTGTCATCAATCCATTGAAACCGCAAAAAGCCGAACCCAAACAATATTTGTGGATACGTGCCAACGGCAACATGCCGGATGATCAGCTCATCCATCAATACCTACTCGCTTATGCCTCCGACTGGGGATTTTTGGTCACCGCCTTGCACCCACATGGTGTTTCTTTGATGACCCC
>JBOFIW010000411.1:0-5341 GCA_051650365.1 Vibrio sp.
TGAGGGCCGCAACAAGGAGCAATAATATCAAGCGAACCCGAGTGGCGTTCATGCCAAGGCTTTGGGCGGTCACTTCACCCAATTCGATAATCGCAACCCAACGTTCGAGCAACAGTGCCACACCAGCGACCAGCCCAACACCTACCGCCAGTAAATAAAGATCCGCAGTGGCAACCAGATAGGTAGAACCAGAAAGCCAAGTGAGCAGCGCCGTGGCGTTGTCATGCCCTGAACTCATCACAACACGCAACAGGGCATCTAACCCAGCACTCAAGGCAATCCCTGTCAATAAGGTTTGGTTTGGTGCAAAATTGTGTTTGCGTCCGATAAGCCAAATCAAAAAGGTGACTGCCAGCGCGCCTAATGTCCCTAACAGCATCTGTTCATCACGCTCAATCGCGATACCGAATGTACTGCCGAGTACAATGGCTAGTGCAGCTCCTGAACTCATCCCAAGCACTTCTGGGCTGGCCATAGGATTATTGGATAGGCGTTGAATCAGGGTTCCCGCCAACGCCAGCCCAACCCCCGCTAGGAGTGCGGTGAGTACACGAGGGGCGCGAAGTTCCAGCAGCGTTGGGGTAAGGTTTAGGCTCCAGCCCTCTTGCCCTTGGCCAAATACTAATGCACATGGGGTTATCACACTAAGTAAGCTCAGTGTAATGATGAGAATCCATGTAGGACTGGTTTTTTGATAATGTTCAACCGGTGCTTCATAAAATCGAAGTTCGGAAGCTAACGGAGTGCGTTGCAACAGCCATAACAGAAAAGGTGCACCGAATAAGGCCGTCATCGCGCCTGTGGGCAGCAGCTCTCCGCCTACACCTGAAAAAGGTTGAACCAGTAAGTCGACAACCAACAGCATCAGTGCGCCAATCACACCACTACTCAGCAATTGGGTGGTGAGTCGCCGGATACCGAGCAGTCGGGCGATGGCTGGAGCGACGATTCCAATAAAACCGATCAAGCCCACCTCACTGACCACGGCCGCAGTAATGAATATTGCCAACCCAAGACAGAGTAGTTTGATTTTCTTGATGTTGACTCCCAAAGAAGATGCCACACCATCTCCAAATTGCAGTGCGGACAGTGGGCGTTGCAGCATCAGTAATAGCAAGGTTGGGATTGCGATTAAAGGCAGTAGGACATAGGTACTATCCCAGCCATTTTGGTTTAGTGCGCCAGCCCCCCACACAAAAACACTGGTGAGTTTTTGCTCGTGCAACATCAGCAACATGGTATTAAGTGAGCCAAAGAAGAGGCTAACTACCATGCCAGCTAAGATCATGTGCAGTGGTGCAAAACCACGGTTGGCACTGAGCAAAAACACCAGCCCAGTGGCGAAGCTGCCTCCTAAAAATGCAGGTATGAAGTTAGGTATTGCCAACCCTGTTGGAAGCAGCAGTAAACTCAGTACCATGCCGAGTTCTGCCCCCGTGGCCACACCCAGCGTGGTTGGTGACGCTATTGGGTTACGCAGAACAAATTGCATGACACATCCTGCTGCCGCGAGGGCAAAGCCACATAACAGCGCCACACAAAGCCGCGGCAGATAAGTCAGATTGGTGACCACATGCTGATAATTGCTCTGGTCAAAGTGCCATATGGTGTCCCAAATTAGCCTAATACCTTGCGAATAGGGCGCAGTCATTTGTAGTAACACGACAGTCCCCCCCAAAAACGCCACTAAGAGCAAAGCGGAGACTGGGAATTTCATTTTGTTGGGGTGGGGAAGGCTCACAGTATTGATCATTGTGCGGTTAACAGCTCTGTGATGTGGTCACTAAAACGCTGCGCAGCAATAAGGCCACCGAAAGTCCAGATGGGGGGAAGTTCATAAACCGCCTTTTCGCGTGTAAACACCATGACCTGCCAGAGCGGAGAGCTTTGCAGCACTTGACGATCTTGTGGTTTGAGTGGGCCAAACAGCATTACATTACTTTGTTGATGCTCGGCGAGCTTTTCTAAGCCTGTGGTGGTAAAGCCCCATGTGTTGGTCTGCTCTTGCCAGCTATTTTTGAGTCCCATGGCAGAGATGGTGGCATTAGCAAGTGAGCCTTGACCATGTATGCGCAAGGTTTTGTCGTTAATAAAACGCACAAAGAGTAGGTTTTTGTGAACTGAGGATTGGGCGCTAATTTTCTCGCCATTCGCTGTCAGCTTGGCTTGAGTTTGCGCAATCACTTGCTCTGCTTGCTGCTCTTTACCGAACAATTGGCCTAAAGAACGAGTGATGGACTCGGCTGCCTTAAGCGGCTGTTTTTGTTCATTGTAGAGAGTTAAAACCACCACAGGCGCGATTTTATTGAGGGACTGATAAGCGGCAGCCATCTGCTGACTCATCAAAATGACGTCGGGTTTGAGTTCGCTCAGTAGCTCGATGTTGGGTTCACGTCTTGAACCGAGGTTAGCTACGGCTGAATTCAGTGCAGGCTCAACCACCCATTCTTGATAGCCTTTGGCATCCGCCACTCCTTGTAGCGCCACACCTAAACTGAGTGCGGTTTCAGCGAGTGCCCAATCCAGGGCAACTACTTTTTGTGGTGGAGTCGGGAAGGTGGTCTTACCCATTTCATGTTCAATCTCTAAGGCGCAGGTATGAAAGGCCAATATGGACATCAGCAAAGTGATAAACGTCTTCACAACAGAATCCTTTTGTCTGTGATTTAAGGGATATAGCTAATGGCTTGTCCGGTGCGTGGGTGAGCAAATAGCGCCAGTTCCATGCCATAAATTTGCATTAAGGTATCGTGATTCATTAACTGTTCTGGTGTGCCCTGTGCGATGACTCGGCCGGAATGAAGAGCGATAAGATGATCACTGAACTTGGCGGCCATATTCACATCATGCAGCACCATGATCACCGTGAGAGCTAAGCTCCGATTTAATTCGCGGATCAGCGTTAGCAATTCGTATTGATGTGCTACATCAAGGGCTGAGGTGGGCTCATCCAGCAAGAGGGTTCTACTTTGTTGGGCGAGCAACATCGCAACCCAAGCACGTTGTCTTTCTCCACCAGAGAGAGTGGCCACAAAGCGATCGGAAAATTCACTCAAGCCCACTTTGGTAATCGCTTCATCCACAATGGCGTAGTCTTGCACATCGTAACGGCCCAAAGCTCCTTTCCACGGATAACGCCCAAAACAGACCAACTCACGCACCGTTACTCCAGCTGTCATAGGTGGATGTTGGGGTAAATAAGCCACTTGGTGAGCAAACTCGATATTACTCAGGCTATGGGCAGGCTGATCACCATACAAAACCTGACCTGAAGAGGGTTTATTTTGTCTGCTGAGCAGTTTGATGAGAGTTGATTTTCCACATCCATTATGACCAAGTAGAGTCGTGACCTTACCGGACTCGAAGGTCAGATTGGTGGTGGAGAGAATAGCCCTCTTATCAATACTAAATGTGGTGTCGGCCAGTCGAAACATAATGTAATGGAACGTTGATTTATTGGTTATGGACAGGTTATGTTAGCACGTAAGAATATAAATGATAATTGTTTTTATTGTCATCATTGGTTTTGTTAGATCGTTGGATTGACGGTTTAACACAGCCCAACAGTAGCGGCTATCTCTATGTTTCATTTGAAAAAACACTCTGCCCAATTGGGCGTAATTGGTTTGGCAGCAGCATTAATGGGGATTGGTCAAAACGGACTTTTGGTTTCACTGCCTTTTTTGGTCGAACAATCAGCATTTGACCTTCCCACATGGTCTGTCTTGATCGCACTCGGCAGTTTTTTATTTTTGCCTTCTGCGCCATTTTGGGGACGAGTGAGCGACAGGCACGGTCCTAAACATGTGGTGATTCAGGCCCTCGCAGGTATGGCGGCGAGTTTCTCCTTGTTGGCGCTGTGTGCTATGGCCAGTCGAGATTACGCTTCAATCTCAACGCTGTGCTTGATAGGGCTAGCAGTGGCACGCGTGATTTATGGTTGTACAGTCTCGGGGATGGTACCCGCTAGCCAGCACTGGGCGATAGTGTTGTGTGGTGAGCAACATCGGTTGCAAGCCATCACCTCCGTCAGCATTGGGTTGAGTGTGGGACGTTTGCTCGGCCCCGTCATTTCATTGCTAGCGCTAAAAGTGTCACCATTTGCGCCGTTATTTATGATGGTGCTGCTTCCTCTGCTTGCACTTGTCGGCACTTACTTCCTACCTGCACCGCAGGTTTCTACGCCCAATAACCGTTCATCTTCGTCTCTGCCTTGGCTGCCTAGTCGCTGTTTGTGGCGTTTTCTCACCAGTGGATTACTGCTGTGTACTGCGATTTCATTACTGCAATACAGTTTTTCACCCCTGCTCAGTGCACTCACAGAATGGCCGACGAGCCGGATTAGTGATGCGATTGGCTTGCTTCTCACTATTAGCGCTGCTTGTACTTTTGTGACTCAAGTGATGGTGATTAAGAAAAAGAAATTGTCGCCAGAGCAGATGTACCGTTTTGGGGCTGGGCTATTGGTGGTGGGTTTGGCCTTATTTTTAGTCACCCAAGTTTGGGTATTGGCTTTGGCGATGGTATTAACGGCATGTGGTGCGGCATTGCTTGTTCCTGCTTATACCACTGCGGCAACGGGTCAATATTCGGATGCGCCAGGAGCGATTGCTGGTTACATTTCCATGTCACACACCCTAGGTTATGGTTTAGCGTCTTTGTTGGCTTTTAGCGCAACGCTTTCGCCACATTATCCGATTTATATGTGTGTATTCTTCGCCTTGATCATTGTATGGGCAGCCTTTGCGCCTGCACCATCCAAGCCAGTTCACGCTGAAAGTAACTCTTAACTCTTTAGCTTAATTTTTATTGTCGGGATGTCGTGGACAGTCCCGACAGAGTTTGCGGCCTTGGCATTTATAAACTAGGCAACAACTGGTTCGGATGTGTGAGAGAGTCTGAGTCTCAGGGCTGTAACTTAACGATTGTGCTAACGTGGTGGGTAAACCACAGGCTTCTAGCCATAAATGAGCTTGTGCCAATAACTCCTGCTCAGAGAGATGAGGGTAAAACGCCTGAAAACGAGTTAAGCAGCCCAATATACTGTCGGCAAAAAGATGTTGGGTGAACCCCGGCCGGATGCGAGTCCAAGTTTCCATCTCAAGACGAAAGTACTCGAACAACTCAATTAGCTCTTTGCCTGCTTGAGCAATCAATTCACGCGGTTCACCTTGATGGAGTTTCAATGAGTTGAAATGAAAACCACTGATAAAATGGGTTTGAACGTACTGTGCGATAGAAGATAACTGCGGTAAACCATGGCAAGCATAGATTGCTACAAAAGCCAAATAGATGGGCTGCCAACATAGCAGTGTCCAAGTACGCGTTAACCAGTAAGCGG
>JBOFIW010000412.1:0-7974 GCA_051650365.1 Vibrio sp.
GCCGTAAACTCGATTTCATGATGCAAGAATTCAACCGTGAATCGAACACGCTGGCTTCGAAATCCATCTCGACCGATATCACCGCCTCCGGCGTGGAGCTAAAAGTGCTTATCGAACAGATGCGAGAGCAGATCCAAAATATCGAATAATGATATATTGCTACTATCAACAACAATAAAGCCCCTTACTAAGGGGCTTTATTTATACGTATCATATTAATCATTCATGTATATTTGAAATATGCAATACATTTTTACGTAAAATCTTTTTTTGCGAAGAATGTCATCTTTTATATCTAACGGAAATTTTTTAACAAACCCAATAACTCTTTTGATACATTGATCATTATAAGTCATAAATAATTTAATCTAAAACCGAAAACAATATAATCGTTATTAGTTTTAATAACCTATCGTTCCATTTCATAAAAAAATCAAATCATAATAATGTTAAAGAAATCAGTAAATCTTATTATTTTTAATAGATGAATCACAGAAGTAACACCATGCAAATGTAACAAATTAATTTAAATATTAAGAACTCCATCGAATATTTTTTTTTGTTATTTTTAAATGGCAATAACTAAAGGTATTTTCATAATTAACAATAGTCACATCTGGATGGAAAATGAATTTTAATGATGATATACCAACCATTCACGAATGGAATTCTATAATTTTAGAATCATCCAAAAGAAAGATATTCTATATAGAGCGACAAGCATTATTGGGAGATCTGACTTATATTTTTGCTACAAATCAAGAGAGAAGGAAATTATCTGTTGGTTCATTTTACCATTGGTTTATCAATGCAATAAAACATGAGCAAGTCCATCTCCTTCAGGATGAGTTCTCTAGATATGCGACTGGCTATCTTATCTGGGCTTGGGTAAGTGATAAAACTTTAGATCAATATCTAACAAATCCTACATTTGTACCACATCCTTCACAGTGGAATGAGGGGGAAAATTTAATTTTCTTTGATATATGTTTGCCAAACAAAAAACTAAGTACAAAAAGAAAACTTTTCAAAATGAAAAACAAATTGAAGGCATCCGGTGTATCAAGAATTTTTTATCGTGAGCCTGGAAAAGAAGAACCTGTTTATTGTTGGTAAAATTATGTCAGATATTTTCACTACACATTTAAATCCTAGTTCAGACAACACTGTTTTAATTAATCGTGAGCTTTCTGAATACAGTTTTGTTAGCTATAAGACTTATAAATTAAAAAACACTGAAATTGCATGGATTAACAGGAAATATATTGATGAATTAGGGCTAATTCCTTCTGACATAGAAAAGTTACTACTAGAGAACTTCTCTTATGTAAGTGAAGGGTACACTACCGATGAAGAACTTGATTTAACCGATAGTAAAATATTCCTCGCCGACAGATATGGAAACCCAGGAGATGCAGGAAACGGAGGCAGCGCTCGCTGCGGCTTAAATGGTCACTTTCAAGTAAAAGGCAATGGAACTAATCCATTGGGAGCAGTGAATGTTGATGAAGGGCATTCTCACGGCAAGCTTCCACTAAGCGAAGCCGTTAGTGAAGCGATTTGGAGTGAAATATGTCATAAAGAGCTCCCATACGGAGCTTTACGAATCATAGCTATCATCCGGACGTCACAGACTATATTAACTACGAATACTTTTGGAGACATTGTTGAGCAGCCCTGTGCTTTGATGATCCGAGAAGTCGCAATTCGCCCAGCTCATTATGAACCGGCTCTTAACTTCTGGCCAAAACCAGAATTTGTTCGATTACGAGATGCCAACTCTAAAGTTTTAGAACTCGCCGTCAATAAACTAGAAAACAATGAATATCAGAAAACAAATAGTGATAAACCCATATTTGATATTGTTGAAAGGTTTGTAAAACGCTTTGCTACTCAAGTAGCTGTGAGTCGAGTCAAAGGCTTTCCTCATGGCTCACTGACGAGCTCGAATATTGCACTAGATGGAAGATTTTTAGATCTTGGAACCATGTCAGCCATTGGAGATTTCTCGAATGTTATTTTAACGGCTGGCCTTGGTGCAACATGGGATGATCACTTTGGTATTGCGGATTGGCTTTGGAATTTTTTCTATTATTTGAATAAATATAGCTGCCATCCGTTAACTCAAGATGAACAGGAACAGCTAGTCAAACATTTTCTAGAAACCCTTGAAGAACAAGAAAACATCACAACTGCTACTGAATGTGGTATTCCATCAGATACAAAAGAAATTAATAAGATTGGAAAAATAATCAAAGAACATTTAAGAACAGGGAAACATCATGTATCACGATTATCTAACTGCAGTTTTAATCGTGATCTGTTTCTAGCTGATGTAAAAAACTCTTTAGAAAAAGTAGGCCACACTAATTCTAAGCCAAACTTTAAATATAGAAGTATTAAGTACAATCGATTTTCTATTTTTTCCGATAACCGTTTACAAGGTTTGTGTGGTTCAAGAAATGATTTAGAAGATATGTTTGAAGAATATTTATCCTGAATTAAACATGAGGCTTAAAAATGGAAATGGTTACCACTTTAATCACTATCCCATTAATTGCTGAATTTCTATCTGTTTTTATTTTAATGTTGATTTTCTGGTTCAATTGGAAGCCAGTAAAAGTTTTGGGAAATTTACCATCAGTGACCGTGTTTGTTCCTTTCTATAATGAGGAACCTGAATTAATTATTGAAGCATTAACTAAAATAGATCAACAATCATATTCCTCCAAGCTACAGGTAATTATTATTAATGATGGCTCAACAAATAAAACTCCACTTATTGTTTCACAATGGATTAAATCTGTTCGGAAACAAAACTATATACTTTTAAACCGTCCTCATAATTCTGGAAGAAAAGGGGCAGCTCTCGATTATGCCTTAGATAAAAACATAGCAACAGGTGATGTTTATATCGTTGTAGATAGTGACACATTTATCGAACCAAATGGAATTCTTGCACTAGCGAACAAGATATGGAGCCATCCTGAATATGCCGCCGTTTGTGGTTATATTGTTCCCAAAAACCGAACCAATAATATACTTTGTCAATCACAGTTTTATGAACACTTAGGTGTCCACGGAGCAATACGAACTTCTCAAGACCATCTTGGAATTGTACCCGTTCTTGCTGGTGCATTTGTTGCCCACCGCGCAAGTGTTGTACACGAAATTGGAGGATGGAGTGAATGGCTAGTAGAAGATATTTCATGGTGCTGGAGAGCTTTGGCAAACCGATATCGGACAGGATATACCGCTGAAGCACTTGCTACAACGCATTGCCCAAATAGTAGAGATGCTTTATTCCGTCAACGACGCCGCTGGTCCAGAGGACGAGTCGAAGCCTTTGGGGAGGCATGGAAAGTTTCCCCACTAACAGGACTCATTTCTTTACCTTGGTTCTTAATGTCCGCAACAGAGTTTTTATTTCCACCGCTATTTATTGCAATGCCAATATTCGCATTATTTGATATGTGGCTACCGTTATCCATCATGGCAATGACTCTATTATTAGAAGCTTTTTTTATTTTCCTATTTATTAGGAAAACAGGGAATTCTCATGGTTTATCAATGATCGAAATTTTAGTTTTACCAATTTTTACTCATTTACTTAGACTCGTCACTTGGATTCCAAATATTCTTGGGTATTTTGATGAAATTCTAGGAAAAGAGAAAAAATGGCTAACTCGATAATTTGATTAACCATAGAAATTTTAGACATCTTGTCTAATCGGAGGCAGATCAAAACTGCCATCACTGCAAAAATAAGGAAATGTTATGTTTGAACTTGATAATGAACAAATCAAATTAGTCTCTGGTGCTTGTTATACCACAAATGAAGAAGGGCAAACGAGTGGCCCCTGCTATGATGAAGAAGGTCGCCCAGATCCATGTAAACCGAGTGAAGAAGGTTATTATCGTTAAACATCAATATTAAATTTCAATGACTTAAACTTAAGACGTTGATGGTTAAGTGGCATATTCTGCCATGTGTTTATTGGAAATATCAAAGGAGAACACGTATGTTCGAACTCAATGATGAGCAAATTAAATTTGTATCGGGTGGCTATAGCCAAGAAGAAAACTACCCTGGTGGTGGCGGTGGTACAACAACACCTGAAGAAAATTACCCAGGCGGTGGTGGTGGTCAATCAGAAGAGTACCCGTACCGTTAATCATCTCGAAAATAGATTCAATGAATACAACAGGGGTATATGCCCCTGTTTTTCAGCGACATCATAGGTATATATGAATCGTCAAATATTTCGCGAAGAGTATTTAACTCGGCACTATAATTCGGAACAATCTCAAATACTGCTTCTGCATGGATTCAGTCATAGAATTATTATTGCCAGTTGTTTATTTATCATCCTCTCGATCCTCACTTTATTGATCTTCGGAACTTATACCCAAAAATCCTATTTAGAAGGCGTTATCATGCCCTCAACTGGACTAATTGCCGTCAAGGCTTCACAAGATGGTATTGTTGAACAAGTTTTCACCCAAGAAGGACAACAAGTTGATCGTTCCATCGGTTTATTGGAAATAAATAGTGAGGTATTTGATAGTAATGGGCAAAGTATTCACCAGAGTTTAAAGCGTAGTCTACAACAACAATATGACTCAATTTTAAGTCAGCAAAGATATGAAAAGCTGATGAGCCAAGCTCGAACCGATGAACTAAAAAGTAAAATAGAACGGCTCAAATTAGAAATACAGAGTGCTCAACAATCATTGAGACTGGCTAAAGAACGTACCGCATTAAAAAATGAATCGAATGAGAGCTATCGAAAGCTACTAGAAAGCAAATACATATCAGACCTTACATTTAAAGATTACTTATCTAGCTTAGTTGCATTGAAAGCGGATGAGGAAAGTAAAATTATGCTCATTCAACAACTTGAGAGAGAACTCGTTGGCGCTCAATATCAATTTGACTATATGCATCAAGAGGGGAAGGTCAGAGATGTTGAGCTAGCACGGCAGTTAGATGGAATAGTTCAACAGCAGATAGAACTTACTGCAACGACAGAAGCTGTCATATATGCTCCTGTTAGTGGTGAGGTTTCCGCATTAAGAATTGAGAATGGGCAAGCGGTGAGTCGTGGCGAAGTCCTACTTAACATCATTCCAGAAACTACTGAGCTTCAAGTGGAACTTTATGCTCCAAGTAGAGCCGTAGGTTTTTTGCAAACAGGTCAATCCGTTGGTTTACGCATTGATGCTTATCCTTTTGAAAAATTCGGCATCCAACCAGGCACAATCAAACGCGTAACCAAATCCACTCTCTCCCCTACGGAGATAAAATCAAAGGATCAAACGATAAGATCGGACACTGAGACTCTCTATCGAGTCATCGTTGCACTCAACAAGCCAACTATTACTGTGTATGGACGAGAAGAGCCTCTGAAGGTAGGGATGAAAGTCAGTGCTGATGTGTACGTTGAAACCCGCCAGCTATATGAATGGTTACTAGGTCCGATTACTCGATTAAGAGGTTGATAAACATGATTCAAATGGAAAGCCTAAATTGGAATTGGACAAGGAAGCTTCGTTTAATCAGACAAACAGAATCCGCTGAATGTGGAATAGCCTGTTTAGCGATGATTGCTGACTGGTACGGTTTTAAAACGGATTTACCTGCATTACGAGAGCGCTATCATGTTTCTCAACAGGGTTTGAAATTATCCGATGTCATTGAATGTGCTAAGGAATTAAATTTATCCTCTCGCGCCTTACATGCCAGCATGGATGATCTAGAAAAATTGTCTCTTCCTTGTGTCCTACATTGGGACATGAATCATTTTGTGGTCTTAAATAAAGCCTCTAACAATCTTTACGAAATTTATGATCCCGCATCGGGAATCCGAAAACAAACAAGAGAGGAGATTGACAGACATTACACGGGCATTGCTCTCGAGTTATCACCAACCCATGAATTTGAAAAAGGTGATGAGAGAAAGAAAGTTCGAATTAGAGATTTGATTGGCAAGACAATTGGCTTTAAAAGAGCGCTAAGTAAGATTTTTATCTTTGCGATTGCCTTAGAAGTTTTAGCTTTACTCTCTCCATTGGTAAATCAAATCATCATAGATGAAGTTTTAGTGACTCGAGATCAACGGCTGCTCGATCTCGTCATTATTGCCCTACTCATGCTTGCCGCGACTCAAAGTCTTGTCAGCATGGCACGGCAATGGTTTACGATTTACTTGTCCGTGAACTTTAATATGCAGTGGGCTGCAAATGTTTTTCATCACCTTATCGGCTTACCTATTGATTGGTTTGAAAAACGTGAACTTGGTGATATTTCAGCAAAATTTTCTTCTTTAGATACGATTCAGCATGCCATTACGAATAATATTATCAAAGCACTGCTCGATCTTATTCTCGCGAGCGGAACTCTGCTCGTGATGTTTCTTTACAGTCCAATATTAGCCATGGTTGCCATTTCAGCCTCTGTGACGTATGCCATTATGCGCTTTACTTGGTTTGATAGTTTTAAACGAGCTGAAGAAGACATTTGGTCAACCAATGCCAAAGAGCAGAGCCATTTTCTCGAAACTTTACATGGAATGCTGAGTGTTCGAATCAACGGTGGAATGTCTTGGAGAGAGAACACTTGGAAAAATCTCAATATTGCACGGCGAAATGCTCAGCTCAATGAGTCCAAACTATCCATGGTTTACAGCGTAATAATGGAATCATTAATGGCACTATCGACTGCTGCGGTGCTTTGGTTAGGGGCTAGACTGGTCTTAGATGGTTCATTTACTGTGGGAATGCTGATTGCATTTCTCTCTTTTCAAGGCCGCTTTTCATCCAGTGTCAATGAACTGATCAATAACTACTTTGAGTTCAAAATGCTCACTGTCTATACGGAAAGACTCGCTGACATAGTTTTAACCGATAAAGAACAAAGCAAACATTCCGTGGTATTTAATCTGTCCAAACATCCATCTTTCACCCATGAAAAGAACACTGTACAGGTTGACAATTTAAGCTTTTGTTATTCCAGTAATAGCCCCGTTTTATTCGACAATTTGAGTTTCACTATCGCTCCTGGTGAAATCGTTGCAATCACTGGCCCTTCAGGATGTGGGAAAACCACATTAGCGAAATTACTTTTAGGGTTATATCAACCCACCAAGGGAACAATTCAAATCTTGGGTCAAGACATCACCCGCACCAATCTCGATGATTTACGGGGAAAAATCGGCTCTGTTTTTCAAGATGATCAGCTATTTAACGGCTCAATCCTATCCAACATTAGCTTCTTTTCCCAGCACATCGACATGGAGCGAGCACTTGAATGTGCCAAACTAGCCAACATACATGAAGAAATCGAGACCATGCCAATGGGATACCAAACACTGGTCGGCGAAATGGGTAATACTATTTCTGGTGGACAGAAGCAGAGAATCATTTTTGCAAGAGCACTGTATAAACAGCCTAAGCTATTAATTTTAGATGAAGCAACCAGTCATTTAGATATTAAAAATGAAAAAGATATTACTCAGGCAATTCGTAAATTAGGACTTCCTGTAATACAAATTGCTCACCGGCCTGAAACTATTGCTACAGCAGATAGAATCATAGATCTCGGGGTACACCGACAAGGTAATTTACGCGAAGCAGTAGCTTAATTTATCAACTTTCACTTTGATAAAACGGAACTTTTTATTAAAACACTTATATAATAAGACTCTTTTTATCTTCATGAATGCTAGAACCCCATGGAACGACTCATAGAAAAGCTTCTCTACTCTGCGCGTTGGATTATGGCGCCGATTTATCTTGGTTTAAGCCTGATCTTGCTTGCGTTAGGCATTAAATTCTTCCAAGAGATTTTTCACCTGCTGCCAAACATTTTTACCATTAAAGAAGTGGACTTGATCCTGATTGCACTCTCTTTGATTGATGTGTCACTGGTCGGCGGCCTTATTGTGATGGTGATGTTTTCGGGCTATGAGAACT
>JBOFIW010000413.1:0-1922 GCA_051650365.1 Vibrio sp.
TTTTCCTTCTTGCAGCACTGCTGTGGGTATTGGAACCGGTTCCTGTTTTCGCCACTTCGATCCTGATCATCGCTCTAGAACTGATCATGATCTCCGATAAGGGCTTACATGGCTTTCGAGTGCCCGATCCTCAGTATCCGCTCGGTGATCTCCTTAAATACACCGATATTTTCAGTGCTTTTTCCTCTCCGATTATCATTTTGTTTATGGGGGGGTTTGCTTTAGCCATCGCGGCATCTAAATACGAATTGGATAACAACTTAGCACGAGTGTTACTCAAACCTTTTGGCCACCAACCTAAGTACATCATGCTGGGATTAATGCTGATCACCTCTGTTTTCTCAATGTTTATGTCCAACACTGCGACCACTGTGATGATGTTGGCGCTACTTGGCCCTATTGTTGCCTCTGCACCCAAAGGGGATTTAGGCATCAAAGCTCTGGTGCTGTGTATTCCGATTGCGGCCAACACAGGGGGCATAGCAACACCCATCGGCACTCCACCTAATGCCATCGCACTACAGTATCTAACGGGCGAAAACAGCATTGATTTTCTGTCATGGATGATGATGGGCTTACCTTTCGTACTGGTACAACTGACGATTGCTTGGTTCTTACTGCAAAAGCTTTTCCCCTCCTCACAAGCCACAATGACCTTGAAACTCAAAGGCGAATTTCAACGCGGTTGGCGTGCCATGCTGGTCTACATCACGTTTGCTTTAACCATAGTGCTGTGGATGACCACCACATGGCACGGTATGAACACTTATGTAGTGGCGATTATTCCACTGGCCGTGTTCACCCTCACGGGCATCATGGGCAAAGAAGAGCTGAAACAGATCAACTGGGATGTGCTTTGGTTAGTTGCCGGTGGGATCGCGATTGGTATCGGCCTTGAACAGACGGGACTCGCGCAAGCGTTAGCGCACGCCATCGACTATCAATCTCTCTCACCTATGCTGATTGTGATTGCCCTTTCACTGGTGTGCTGGCTGATGGCCAACTTTATGTCTAACACCGCCACCGCCAACTTGATCATGCCGATTGCCGCCGCAATTGGCACTTCGATGAGTAGCCTTGAGCAGGTCGGCGGCCTACAGGCGCTATTAATTGTGGTGGCTTTTTCTGCTTCACTGGGAATGATTTTGCCCGTTTCGACACCGCCAAACTCACTTGCTTACTCAACGGGGCTTATCGAAAGCAAAGATATGGCCAAAACTGGCTTGGTCATCGGAGTGATTGGGCTTGGCATCGTTTATCTGATGGTGTTCCTACTCGGATAAATTTCCTCTTCCACCTCTCCTCCACACCTTGTCGTCACTGTTGATACGGCAAGGTGTGAACCATCTAATCGCACAGAAATTGGTTTTGTTTTCCTGATTGCTTAATGGCATATTGAGTGCCCTCACAACTCCCAACCGCAAGGATGACGCAATGGGTTACGAATGGCTGGCACTTGCCGCAGCCTGTCTTTGGGCTATCGCCAGTTTACTTTCTATTACACCAGCGAGACACCTCGGCTCTTTTACTTACAGTCGCTGGCGTATGGGGTGCACCTCCGTCATCTTAACGACCATTGCCCTATTCACTGGAGGTTGGTTAACCGTACAAAGCAGTGCGATTCCAGCCATGATGTTGTCTGGTTTGATTGGGATTTTTATCGGTGACACCGCGCTTTTTGCTTGTCTGAATCGCATGGGGCCAAGACAGTCCGGCTTACTCTTCTCCTGTCATGCGGTGTTTTCTGCCGTGCTTGGTTATTTCCTGTTCAGTGAAAGCATGACCGAGCAAGAGTTATTCGGCTCAACCTTAGTGTTTAGCGGCGTTTTGATGGCCATTTTCTTTGGTCGCCGCGGGCAAGCAGGGCCAAGTTTGGATAGCATCAATGGCAGCGTTTGGGTTGGGATTGGGCTAGGATTAAC
>JBOFIW010000414.1:0-5556 GCA_051650365.1 Vibrio sp.
GCGTAACCATCAAAACCGATCTCAGTAAGCCCTTTCACTGATACATCGCGCAAATCTTCATACACACCACCCTGCACGATACCAAACAGGTTGTTCGGGTTTTCGAGCTTGTCGAAGTGGTCGCGTGAGCGTTTTGCCCAACGCAGCGACATTTCCATCGACTTTTTCGCTTCATCATGGGTCGCTGGGTATGGCGTACACTCGTCAAAAATCATCACGATGTCAGAGCCCAAATCTTTTTGGATTTCCATCGACTTCTCGGCATCCATAAAGATTTTGTCGCCGTTTACTGGGTTGCGGAAATGCACGCCTTCTTCTGTGATCTTACGGATATCGCCTAAGCTGAATACCTGAAAACCGCCTGAATCAGTCAAGATAGGACCTTGCCAGTTCATGAAATCGTGCAAGTCACCGTGCATTTTCATCACTTCTTGGCCAGGGCGCAGCCAGAGGTGGAAAGTGTTACCGAGCAGAATTTGCGCACCGGTCTCTTTCACTTCTTCAGGCGTCATCCCTTTTACGGTGCCGTAAGTACCCACGGGCATAAACGCAGGGGTTTGCACTGTGCCGCGTTCAAAGGTCAATTGACCACGACGGGCATTGCCGTTTTTCTTTTTCAGTTCAAATGTTAATTTCACGAAGCCTCCAATGTCAGAGAAACAGTCTGACGTTTTATTCCCACTCAATGTTGCGTATTGGCCACATCAGCAGGTCTACAATCCAAGCCTTATATCATTGAATAAGGCTCTTTGCGGAGCGGTCGCGTTTCCCTGCGAAAAAGGCCTGAACCTTTTCTGGCTACTGCCAGCACTCGTTTTCGTTATCCCCTTTCACTTTGAAGTTGCAGCTCCAAGTCATTGGGGATGATTACGCTTTAGTCGTCTGCTTGCGAATAAACATCGCATCGCCATAACTAAAGAAGCGATATTGCTCTTTTACCGCATGTTCATAAGCCGCCATGGTGTGCTCATAGCCAGCAAACGCACTCACCAACATGATCAGAGTTGATTCCGGTAAATGGAAATTAGTGATCAAGCAATCCACCAACTGGTATTGATAGCCTGGGAAGATGAAAATTTCGGTATCACCAAAGAAAGGCTTTAATTCAGTGCCATTTTTCAGTGCATCTTGCGCGGCACTTTCTAGCGAGCGAACCGATGTGGTGCCCACAGCAATCACTCGGCCACCACGCGCTTTGGTTGCAGCAACCGCATCCACCACTTCTTGTGGTACTTCTACGTATTCCGCATGCATGTGGTGATCGTGAATATTGTCCACGCGCACTGGTTGGAACGTTCCTGCGCCAACATGCAGTGTCACATACGCCAACTCAACACCTTTAGCTTGGATCTGCTCCAGCAACGCTTGGTCAAAATGCAAACCGGCGGTTGGTGCGGCTACCGCACCTGGTTTTTGGTTGTAAACGGTCTGGTAGCGTTCTTTATCCGCATCTTCATCCGGACGATCGATGTAAGGCGGCAATGGCATATGGCCGATTTGATTCAGAATATCCAATACCACGGTTTCCGCGGTAAAACGGATTTCAAACAACGCATCGTGACGCGCCTGCATCACGGCATGAAATTCATCATTTTCGCCTAAATAGAGTTCAGTGCCCGGTTTTGGCGGTTTTGATGAGCGAACGTGCGCCAAAATCGTGTGTTCATCAAGCATGCGCTCCACCAACACTTCCAACTTACCACCGCTGGCTTTACGACCAAACATACGTGCAGGGATCACTCGCGT
Organism: Vibrio sp.; assembly: GCA_051650365.1. GTDB lineage: Bacteria > Pseudomonadota > Gammaproteobacteria > Enterobacterales > Vibrionaceae > Vibrio. The sequence continues at coordinate 1,747 of JBOFIW010000414.1, forward strand.
GTTGTTAAACACCAGCAGATCACCCGGTTCAACAAATCCGAGAACATCTTTAAAGGTTCCATCCGTCAGTTGACCGCTGTTGCCGTCAAGTTGCAGCAAGCGGCTCGCGGTACGTTCTGCTTTTGGGTAACGAGCAATCAGCTCGTCTGGGAGTTCAAAGTGAAAATCTGAAACTTGCATGGCTCTTTCTTGATTAAGTGATCAGTAGTGTTGCCCGATTTCGCGGCGCGCCAGTATATACCTAAGTGTGCTCAAGATACAGGAATGGTGTATAGATGCACTTATCTCAACGTAACCTTTTGTAAAGCGTTCACACTGAGAAATGCAGTATCAGGAAACTACATATTTCGGTTTCAGTTCTCAGAAGTTCATTGCCGATAACACTATAGTTAATGGGAAAAGAGTTAAAAACTCAGCTCTTATTGATCTCTGTGAGGAAAGGAGTTGGCTATGATCAAAATTGAAGACATGATGACACGTAACCCCCACACTCTGTTACGTACTCATACCTTAGCAGATGCGAAACATATGATGGAAGCCTTGGATATACGCCATGTACCGGTCGTGGATGTAAACAAGCAATTACTTGGGATTATTACCCAACGTGACCTGTTAGCGGCACAAGAATCAGTCTTAGCCAAGAATACGCTACAAGTTGATGCTTCACTTTCCACGCCCTTATTTCAAATAATGCATACCGATGTTGTCAGTGTCGCACCACAAGCGGGGCTAAAAGAGAGTGCGATCTACATGCAAAAACACAAAATTGGCTGCTTACCCGTCGTTTCGAAAGGAACATTAGTCGGTATCATTACAGACAGTGATTTCGTTGCGATTGCCATCAATCTACTCGAGCTACAAGAAGAGTGTGAACCGGAAGAGTTAGACAAATAGAGTTAACACAACCATTTCCCTCTGTAACCCTGCCCCATTTGTGAGGGTCTGATGCTTCATGCTCTCACAAAGACAACGCGCTAATCACTTCTTCTGATAACTGACTATACTTGTGGTAATCCTATTACAGGCAAAACGCCACTCTTTACCACTTCGTCATCGGCTGTCTCTTTTCTACATTGTTTTCAGGGGGAAAACATGAAGCTCAAACAGCAACTTATGCTTGGATTTGGATTAAGCCTTCTCTTGTTATTCGCGATCTCTATTCTTTCTTACTACCGTTTTACTGCCACGGGGCAAGGATTTAAAAATTATCGAGAACAAGCCATTGCCAGCGTATCCATTGGTCGAATTCAAGCCAATATTTTAGAAGCTCAGCTGGCTTCAAATAAATTCATCAAAACACAAGAACCTTCACTTAAGCAGAAAGTGGATCAAAGAGTTGAGCAAGCCTTATCTCTTCTTAATGAAAGCCAAAAGCTCAATCTACCAAGAGAACAACTACAAGGCTTACAAAACATTCAGCAACAGCTCAATGATTACCGAAGTGATTTCAATAAAGTGGTGACATTAATTACTCATCGGCAAGAAACGGTTAAAAACGTACTCGATCCTAACGGTTTAGCCATGCGACAAGCCATGACAACTCTTTTGGATCTTGCCTCCAATCTGCAAACTATGGGCATCATCACTAGTGCGAGCAAAACTCAAGAAAGCGTACTGCTCACTCGTCTGTATGCAGTAAAATTTTTGGTTACCAATAGTCAAGAAGATGCGGAACGAACACTACTAGAATTTAAAAACATCCAGTCACATGCTGATTTATTACAACAGCATATCGCGGGTGAATCGCTCTATCTTGAGTCCTATCAATCGTTTTTCAAAGCTTTTACTCAATATCAAACAACCTTCGCCGATGTCAGACAAACGATTGAGCAGCGTAATGCACTTATTCGTGATCATCTCGATACTGCCGGAATCGAAATGGCCAATGCTATTGAAGAGCTCAAGCTAACTGTGAAAGAAGAACAAGATCAACTTGGTCCACAAATGGTGGAGAACATAGATCAAACGCAATGGATGCTACTGATACTTTCCCTCATCGCAGCGGGCTGTGCAGTCACCATTGCAATCCTGATCTACCGCAGCATCTTACACATTGTCGGTGGAGAGCCCGCGGAAATTGCCGCCGTGGTGCAAGAGATTGCTAGAGGAAACTTGAACAGTCGCCATCAGGTAACGGGTAATGAATCGGGTATTTATCTTTCCACATTGAACATGCGTGAAGAGCTACAGCGCATCATTAGTAATTTTCACCAAATCTCCAATAATGTTTCCACAGCAACCGAACAACTTAGTGCTGTAGTTGAGCAATCAGAAAAAAATGCTCAGCAAGAGCTTCATCAAATTGAACAGATCGCCACGGCGATTACTGAGCTATCTAGCACCGCCAATGAAGTAAGTCTTAATGCCAACAATGCTGAAGAAGCGGCTGGCCAAGCGAGCAATAATGTCACGGAAAGCAAATCCGCTCTAGCCGCCTCCGATAAAATTGCAAATACCATTGCCAATTCAGTTACCGAAACCACTCAAATCGTCAACCAACTACATGGCTACTCGATTGAGATTGGCTCAGTGGTAGAAGTGATCAATAACATTTCAGAGCAAACCAACCTACTAGCTCTCAATGCGGCGATTGAAGCCGCACGAGCTGGCGAACAGGGACGAGGTTTCGCAGTGGTTGCCGATGAAGTACGGTCATTGGCAGTGAAAACCCAAAAATCCACCTTGGACATTAAAGAGATTATCAGTCGATTACAGCAACAAGCTGAGCACGCTAATGATTTCATGCAATCCAATATCTCACTCGTTGAAGATTCGCGAGAGATTAGCCGTCGGTTGCATACTGCGTTCGAAGCCATTAGCCATTCCGTTGCAACCATTTCCGATATGAATACCCATGTGGCCACAGCTTCTGAAGAACAGTCAGGGGTAACCAAAGATATCTCTGCCAATATCAGCCACACTTTTACTCTGGTACATCAGAATGTTGAAGGCATTGCTGAGAGTAAATTGGCCAGTGAACGCTTAGGTGAATTGGTTGAGGAACAGAAAAAACTACTCCGCTTCTTCCAACATTAATGTTTTAAACATATTCATAATCCCACATCAACAACCAGAAAAAAGGCGGCCATTCGGGCCGCCAAAGGTTCGCACAGAATTGTGGATTATCCATTAGTGAAATTGATCTTCTTCGGTAGAGCCCTTCAGTGCTGTCACTGAACTGTTGCCGCCTTGAATGGTATTGGTCATCTTATCGAAGTACCCAGTTCCCACTTCTTGTTGGTGCGCCACGAAGGTGTAGCCTTTTTCTGCCGCTTCAAACTCACGACGCTGAACCATTTCCACATAGTGACGCATCCCTTCACCTTGCGCGTAAGCATGTGCTAACTCAAACATGTTGAACCACATATTGTGAATGCCCGCTAACGTGATGAACTGGTACTTGTAACCCATATCCGACAAGGCTTGTTGGAAATGTGCGATGGTTTTCGCATCCAGATTCTTCTCCCAGTTGAACGAAGGTGAGCAGTTGTAAGCCAACAGTTGATCTGGGTATTGTGCATGAATCGCTTCAGCAAATTTACGCGCCTCCTCCAGATCCGGTTTTGCGGTTTCACACCACACGAGATCCGCGTAAGGTGCGTAAGCCAAGCCGCGAGAAATCGCTTGGTCAATGCCCGCACGTACACGGTAGAAACCTTCGGAAGTACGCTCACCGGTCACGAAATCGGCATCATACGGATCGCTGTCTGAAGTGAGCAAATCGGCTGCATTGGCATCGGTGCGAGCAATCACTAACGTAGTCGTTCCTGCAACATCGGCAGCCAAACGTGCTGCAATCAGCTTCTGCAC
>JBOFIW010000415.1:0-1386 GCA_051650365.1 Vibrio sp.
AACCCATCACGTTGAGTAGCCAAGTAAAATGGTAACGATCTTCAAATAACTCGAACGGTTTGGCGCGGTAAATTTTGTTTAAGATATCCACCGAAATGCCATATTCACCCTCTTCCAGTGCAAGATGTGCCGCCACTAATTCTAACTGTGGCAGTAATTCCTCGTGTTGGCCTTTATCGTAAAGCCCCTTGAGGATTGATTTCGCTTCCTGCAACCATTGCTCCCGTTGTGGTGATTGCGCTTGCCGCACGGCGTACAACAGGATACGGATAAAATTAAGGTGCATCTGATGAGTATTACGATGGGTTTCTTTGTTAATTTCCACATACAGCCGGTAACGTTCAAGTGCTGAAACTGTATCCCCTACCGACAAACACAAATTAGCCAGAACCCATTCGCGCTCAGAATGCCCCGGTACTATTTGGTTAGCGATCTGCAGATGGTGAATGGCTTCAGGAATGGAATTATTACTTAAACTGATGCTGGCAGCCTCTACCCGTGCGCGCACATTGTTTGGCGCACTGGCCAGCAAATCTTGGATGACTTGCGCCGCTTCCACTTGCCGGCCAGTCTGCTTTAAAGCATTCGCAAGACCGATTTTTGCCCAATCAAAATCTTTGTGCTCTAACGTTTCTAGATAGACCTCTCTCGCATGATCAAAACGACGTAACTTCGTTAAAAAATCCCCGCGGAATTTTTGGATCACAAAGTAGTAATCGGCATGGAAAGGCTCAAGTTCATCACACAAGCTCAACCCTAACTCAGCATCCCCATCACGTTCAGCTTGATACAGGGCTTTAAGTGCATGTTTGCGTGAGATCGCGTTAGTTAAACGCTCCTGCAGAGCAAGAATGTTGAAAGGTTTGAGTATGTATTCATCCGGTTTGAGTTCCAAAATGGAATGCACCACGTAAGAAGAGTTTTCGCCCGTCACCAAAACAAAAACAGCTTCCTGTTTAATGAGCTTATAGTGTTTCAGCTCTTCAAAAACTTGTTTACCATTCAAGCCCTTACCAAAATTGTAATCGCAAATAAAAATATCAAACTTCTGCCGCCCTGCCATAAATACTGCGGCTCTAGGGCTTTTACTCCACACGATGCTCGACTCAGCAAACCCCAACTTGAGCAGCATACTGCGCAAGCTGGCGATCACGATCGGTGCATCATCTATGATCAATACTTTAAGTTCTGAAAAAGAAGGAATTGCCATGTCTCTAAGTTCTATTTCAATGTAACAAATCGCACCAACTCCATGGCTGATTTAATCCCTAGTTTTGTCATGATCCGTGTCTTATAGGTGCTCACGGTCTTCTGGTTAATTTCCAGCTGTAAGGCTATTTCTTTATTCGTTAACCCTTCTACTAACATATGGGCGACGGCCATTTC
>JBOFIW010000416.1:0-4940 GCA_051650365.1 Vibrio sp.
CTTTCACGGTCGCCAGCAAGATTTTGCCATTGGAGGTACTACCACTTTTTTGCGCATTAATGAAAGGCTCAAGATACGCAACGGCTTGCTTCATCACACGCGCTGATTTCACGACTTGCGGCAGGAACATTTTCCCTTCGCCGAACAAGTCGCCGACGACGTTCATGCCATCCATCAGCGGTCCTTCAATCACTTCCAGCGGTTTACTGGCTTGCTGGCGCGCCTCTTCGGTATCTTGCACAATAAATTCGGTGATGCCTTTGACTAAAGCGTGTTCTAGGCGCTTAGCCACAGACCATGTACGCCACTCTAACGCAGAAGCATCCTCTTCTTTACCAACACTGTTTTCACGATACGCTTCGGCGATCTCAAGCAATCTTTCCGTGCCATCGTTACGTCGATTGAGGATCACATCTTCCACTGCCTCGCGCAGTTTCAGCGGCACGTTGTCATAAATCTCAAGCTGTCCTGCGTTGACAATCCCCATGTCCATACCGTGTTTAAAACAGTGATAGAGGAATACGGCGTGGATCGCTTCACGCACATAGTTATTGCCACGGAAAGAGAAAGAAACGTTCGACACACCACCAGAAATCATCGCATGCGGCAGCTCACGCTTAATGTCCGCAACCGCATTAATGAAGTCCAGTGCGTAGTTATTATGCTCATCAATCCCGGTCGCAACGGCAAAGATGTTCGGGTCAAAAATAATATCTTCTGGCGGGAAGCCCACCTCATCGACCAGAATGTGGTAAGCCCGACTACAGATCTCCAATTTGCGCTCACGAGTATCCGCTTGGCCAACTTCGTCAAACGCCATCACAATCACGGCTGCACCATAGCGACGCACCAATTTAGCTTGGGCAATAAACTTTTCTTTCCCTTCTTTTAGAGAAATGGAGTTGACGATGCCTTTACCCTGAATGCATTTCAGACCCGCTTCAATCACTTCCCATTTCGAAGAGTCGACCATCACGGGAACTTTGGAAATTTCTGGTTCAGAGGCACACAGATTGAGAAAGCGCACCATACAGGCTTCCGCATCCAGCATGCCTTCATCCATGTTGATGTCGATGATCTGCGCACCGTTTTCTACCTGCTCACGCGCAACATCCAAAGCTTCATCGTATTGCTCTTCTTTAATTAAGCGCTTAAAACGCGCTGAACCGGTGACGTTAGTCCGTTCCCCCACGTTAACAAACAATGTTTCAGGGCCAATATTCAGCGGCTCTAACCCCGAGAGACGACATTCCACTTTCAGCTCAGGCAAAGGTCTTGGTTTCACCCCTTCTACTGCTTTGGCAATGGCTGCGATATGCTCAGGGGTCGTACCACAGCAACCACCGACTAAGTTAAGAAAACCCGCTTGTGCCCATTCGGCAATATGCTCCGCCATATCCTCGGCAGAAAGATCGTATTCACCAAATGCGTTGGGCAGTCCCGCATTTGGGTGTGCAGAAACATAGCATTCCGAAATCCGAGAAAGCTCTTCAACGTACTGGCGTAACTCATCAGGGCCTAGTGCGCAGTTCAGGCCAAACGAAATCGGCCGAACATGACGTAATGCGTTGTAGAAAGCTTCCGTAGTCTGTCCAGATAGAGTACGCCCAGAAGCATCGGTAATTGTGCCGGAAATCATCACAGGTAAGTTGATGCCCAGTTCTTCAAACACACTATCGACCGCAAACGCACACGCTTTGGCGTTGAGTGTATCGAAGATAGTTTCAATCAAGATCAGATCACTACCACCCTTAATCAAAGCACGGGTAGACTCAGAATACGCCTGCACAAGTTGATCAAATGTGACATTACGAAAGCCTGGATCATTCACATCAGGAGAGAGCGAACACGTGCGGTTGGTTGGCCCTAGCACGCCGGCAACATAACGAGGTCGGCTAGGATCTTTTGCTGTCCACTCATCGGCGACTTCACGCGCTAACTTGGCAGCGGCAAAGTTAATCTCATCACTGAGCGATTGCATGTCATAGTCAGCCATGGCAATCGTGGTAGAGTTAAAGGTGTTGGTTTCGAGAATATCCGCCCCAGCTTCCAGATAAGCCCAGTGGATATCTTTAATTATTTGTGGCTGAGTAAGTACTAAGAGGTCGTTATTTCCTTTTAGATCACAGTGCCAATCCGCGAATCGTGCACCACGATAGTCTTCCTCTTGTAACTTATAACTCTGAATCATAGTACCCATACCACCATCAATCAGTAGGATACGCTGTTTCAATTGTTGCTCGAGTTGCTGTCTTACTTCCATTCCCACAATACCGCCTCATTCCTTTTGCTGTTGTCACATCCTATCACACAAATTTCAGAAATCTAGACGTCTAAAAATCAAGCCTAATAATTAGACAATCTGAGTATGTGAGCTAAACCGCGCGTGATAAAAAAGTATTTGCTATTTATTCGACAGAGAAAGACAATTTCGTTCACAAATTGTTACACACACTGAGAAGAGAATGTCCGTCTACTACACTTTGTGCTTCCTCTCTGCGGCAGCCATGTTGATCGCATTTTTAAACAGCAAGATCAGCAAAATGCAGACTACTATAGCCATCACTGCGGGCTCTATGATGTTGTCCCTACTGATCTTGATTGCTGGTCAGAATGACTGGTTTCATCTCAATCAAATCGCCACAGAGACTGTCACCAGCATAAACTTTGAAAACTTTCTGCTCAAAGGCATCCTGGGATTCCTACTTTTTGCAGGTGGTCTAGGAATCAAACTCCCCAACCTAAAAGATCAAAAGTGGGAAATTACAGTATTAGCACTCGGTGCTACTCTGTTTTCCACCTTCTTTATTGGTTTTGCTCTATATGGTTTCTGCCAGCTAATCGGCATTCAATTTGATCTCGTGTATTGCTTACTCTTTGGTGCTCTAATCTCACCAACCGACCCAATTGCTGTGCTTGCAATTGTCAAAAAGCTGAAAGCACCGAAGCGAATATCTACTCAAATTGAAGGGGAGTCTCTGTTTAACGATGGCTTCGGTTTGGTTATTTTCGTAACAATTTTCACCATCGCCTTTGGTAAAGAATCCCCAACAGTCAGTAGCGTTGTTCTCCTATTCCTGCAAGAGGCGATTGGTGGCATCGTATACGGCTTGTTACTTGGCCTTGTTTTTCACTATCTCATCTCTTCAACCAATGACCACTCAATGGAACTGCTGCTTACCATAGGTATTCCCACCGCAGGGTATGTCTTTGCTGATGTGATCCACGTTTCGGGCCCATTGGCGATGGTAGTATCAGGCATCATGATTGGTAACTGGACTCGTTTTATTGGCTTCTCAAAGGAGAGTGAAGAGCATTTAGATCACTTCTGGGAATTAGTCGATGAGTTCCTAAACGGGTTGCTATTCCTACTAATCGGCATGTCAATGCTACTGTTTGAATTCCACCAAGAAGATTGGATCCTAATGGCCTTTGCCATCCCATTAGTTTTGTGTGGCCGTTATTTGAGTGTTTTTGTCTCTTACATTGGGTTTAAACGCTATCGCACCTATAATCCTTGGTCGATTCGCATTCTAACTTGGGGCGGATTGCGAGGGGGGTTAGCTCTAGCAATGGCACTATCAATCCCTTCTGGAATTATGGTCATCCCAGAGAAACTGATCGATGTAAAAGAACTGATTCTGGTCATGACTTATGCGGTAGTTGTGTTCTCTATTCTAGTGCAAGGCTCCACCATTACGCCTATGATTGAAAAGGCGAAGAAAGTACAAATTGATTTGGAAGCTCAAGGTCTAAATGAATCTGAAAACAAAGTGGATCAACAATCAGTTTCCTCGTAACCCCAAGGGGCTGGTGACAGCCCCTTTTTTAATATGATAAGCCCTGCTGTGGCACAATTACGCAATTTCGACCATTCTCTTTGGCAAAATAAAGCCCTTGATCAGCAGTTTTCATCAAAATGTGAAAAGGGGTATTCAGCTCATTCGGTTCCAGACTTACTAAACCAATACTAATCGTCATATTTAAACACTGCTGGTCGTAGAATATTTGCATCCTTTCTACAGTATCCCTCAAACGTGTGGCTACTTCATAAGCCTTTTCACAACCTAACCCAGGTAATACGACAGCAAACTCTTCTCCACCTAAACGCCCAACAGCATCAATTTTACGAATCGATTGCTGAATCAGTTTGACCAATTCAACCAAGATAATATCACCAGCTGCATGACCATAAGTGTCGTTAAAACGCTTAAAGTAGTCGATATCAAGAATCAGGAGAGAGAAGGAATACCCCCAACGCTTACAGGTATTGATAGACTTTTCAGCCTGCTCCATAAAACTACGACGGTTTAGTGCCCCCGTTAGAGGATCGGTTGCAGCAAGATTTCGTAACATCTCTTCCAGTTGCTTCCTTTCGCTAATATCCGTTATAGACATAATGACCATTGGCTTTCTTTCAAACACTATTTTACTAAAGGCCATTTCAATCGGAATATCACGACCATCATGCAGCATAATCATCAGGTCTAAACGTTGAATACCCCCACTATCCTTACTACAGAGGGCCTTATCGACAAATTGTTTAAACGTATTTCTGTAGTGAACTGAGATATATTCCATCGGATGCTTGCGCATCAGTTCTAGCTTACTTATTCCAAACAATTGGCAAAGGAAATCATTGCTCATCAATACATTGAGTTGAGGATCACATATCAAAATACCAATAGGTGCAGAGTTGACTAATTGTTGTAGCTGTTTCTCAGAGCGCTTGGACTGCTGTAGACGCTGATTTTGCAGCTCTTCCAATTTTTTACGTAAATAAATATCTTGCAAGACAAGCAGCCAATGCTGCTGACTAATCGCCGTCAAATTAGCTTTTACCAAGTATTTATGACCGTTGAAATGTAACGCAATATTGGCACTACGTTTGGTCGTGTTTGAGTAATCTTGCAAAAAAGCATACAACTTAGGAGATTGTT